>JBDKJN010000397.1:0-5958 GCA_039796595.1 Bacteroidota bacterium | reverse complement strand
TGATGGCGTTTGTCCCAAGAAATAGCTCTCTTTTTTGTCACTTTGCTCGCCAGGCTATAAGCAGAGCGCATTTCATCTAATGCGCCGAGCGTTCGTTTTTGAGCCGCCCATGATGACTTATGATAGCGGTTATGTCCATCGCCTTTCAAATCATTGAACCGGTTCGCCTCTACCTTGTCTTGTTTCCAAAGCGCTAGAACCATTCTATTTAAACTATCTGCTTCAACGAATTGTCGTCGATTTGTCTCCTTTTCCGACAAGGTCAATTTAGGATGATAGGCCATTTCAGCTATGCGCGTCTTTTTCAATGCCAGTAATCTTGGATTTAGGCTATCGTTGTCAAATTCTTCTTCTCCCATGGCCATCATATATTGTAATGAGTCCATTGCAGCAATAGCGTCACAGGAGGGACATGTAAAACCCGAGCTCAGACTAGGATTTGGTCGACGGAAATAATAAAATGCGCTATCGTTGATAAAGTCATCATACGTTTTTGGATTCGAACTCAGTTGCCAATCCCGTAACGCCGGGAAGTGATCATATATAAAAACATAGTCTGTTTGCTGAAAGTAATTTTTTTGGGATGATCTGACAAAAGTGGGTTTGATTCGATAGGATGTTTTTTTTCCAAATGAAAAAACATAAACTACACAGCCCCATACTGTTCTTCTAGCATACTTAATGTATCCACTGTCCCAAGTAGCATCGAGGAGATACCACCTTCCATCACTTTGGTAAGCATTCCAAACGTGATTCGTTAACGCACTCTTACGATGCATATCAAATTCATAACTCTTCGCCAGTCCTTCAACTCGAAAGCATGGAATATCAACGGCGGTGCACAGTTCATAAAATAAATTACTGTATCCCACACATGTGGCTTTTCGCTTTTTCAAGACTTTTTTTGATGGCTCCGAAGACAAATCGCCCGCAATGAATTTCTTAACGTCATATTTAATATGACTTGTAATCCAATGATGAATAGCGCCTACTTTTTGAGAATCATCCTTACAATCTTTAGTCAATCGAGCCGCCAATTGATCAACTGATCGTGTCATCCGCCATGGCACTCTCTTATATGGTGCAGGGTTTGTTCGCCTTGATTGCGCAAATCCGTGTTGACTATATACACAAAAAATAACCAATACGAGAATTATGCTGCACCATTTGAAAACCCTTGCAGAATGGTCAAATAGTCGTATGATGGTTTTGATTAGGATCGTCACAGTTCGCTGGGATTCACAATCTAATATTCAAATATAACAGCCCATTGCTTATCATGGTTGCATGAAAGTATGGCCACACTCCCTTTTCACCTTCTTTATGAGAACACAAATCATGCCTCTCAATTTTTTTGCAATTTGATAAGTCCTTCTGCCTATAAAGTGAATGGCCTATGCAAGCTCGGTAATCATCCATTTATTCAGAACTACTTTCTCATGGTGAGCAATATGGTAGTTCGCAATCAAAGGATAATCACGAAAACACGGTATAAAAAAACTGATCGGGATACCCCGATCAGTTTACAGTGTAAGATTCACAAAAGAAGATACTTGTCGCTTCCTTCGTCATTGTTCAGCCAGAGCATCGATGAAAAATCACTGGCGATGAATGTGGGTTCTGTTTCGGTGTGTTGAATCAGCTATGATTGTTAGTATCGCACAAGAACCCGACATCTTACTCTTTGGTCACATTATGGGATGAGGCTCAATTCCCCGGGATTACTCCCTTGAACATCATGAGAACATAAAGCTTCCATCATTGACAAACGCTTACCGAATTGCAAGTCGCGTTGAGCCTACTTATCGTCAGCCCAACAATTAGAAATTCTATGGATTGTATCAACCTGATCTTCCAACCATTCAACCCACCAACACTCTAAAACCGACCATTAAGCCTCTTGTTCGGCCGGCTTCTTGTGCAATACCAAAAGTTCGCTCATCACAATTTCAGTAGTCGATTTTTTCACCCCGTCCTTTTCATAGGAACGCGTTGAAATTTTACCTTCTACAACGATTTCGGTGCCTTTCTGTAATAGCTTTTCCACGAGCTCTGCCGTCTTACCCCATGCCACAACATTGTGCCATTCTGTGTTGGTTTGACGTTCACCTTTACGGTCAACATAGTGCTCATTGGTCGCCATTGAAAAACGAGCCATCTTCTGTGTCATTTTGTTCTTTCCGGTGCCGCTTTCAAATTCTTTCAACTCCGGCGCGTTGCCTACATTGCCAATCAGGCGAACACTGTTTCTAATTGCATTCATCTTAAAAATTAATAATTCGTTTAACTGTGTTTATTTGTGTTTGTGCAATCATCCTCCGATCCCGCTGCAGTCAGTTTCTTCGTTTGATGGGGCAAATATGAATGGCTGAATTTCAATTAGTCGGCGATTATCCGGATATTGTCGAATATATTCGACTAGCTCGGCCATTCAATGTATAGCAACCCAAGAATCAGTGTTTATTAACCTTTTATGAACTCGTGTTGTACCCGATTAATTTTCGTTTACATTCGTTCTGCATTTATATAAACTACTAACAACTCTAATATTATGTTCAACGAACCTTCAGTTGCTGCAGGCAAATGTTGCCTGCAGTGTAAATCACCTATCCACGGTAGATCAGACAAAAAATTCTGCAACGACTCTTGTCGCAGCGGTTTCAACAACATCAAGTATGCAGATTACAACTCGCATGTAAAAAAAGTGAATCAGCGCTTGAAGAACAATTACAAAGTGCTTCAACTATTATTGAAAGATGAACATGCTCGCTGGGTAAGCGAAGCTGCTCTCGTAGCCGCCGGTTTTCAATTTCAATTCTATACGCATGTGCACCTGCATCCCGACGGGGCTTTGTTCAAAATGGTTTACACCATTTGCTATACTGCACAAGACCGATCGATGTACTACATCGCTAAATCGGTGCCTGAACACATGACCGTTGGCATGTCCAGTGAAAAACGATTGCATCTGCCTGTTTGAATACCAAAACCAGAAAGCACTGTTGTCGCGACAGTGCTTTCTTATTCTTACCATACTAATGAATTGGTTCCACTACAATTGAATTTTTTGTGCTCTTCAATTGCTTCAACTAAGATTGCGTAATTTTGAGCAATGGCTCGCATCGAATTATCGCAAGTACAAATTCAACGCTTCTATGAGCAAGGAGAAAAAACCTCGTGGAGTTATATTCCTATAGAAGCTGCGCTAGCGATTCAGTTGCACGATAGTGATCGCAAATCCTTTCGAGGAAAGGGGACCATTGATGGTTGTGCCTTCGCACAAATCGCGCTGATGCCCATGGGTGGTGGCGATTACATTCTTCCCCTCAATGCCAATATCCGCAAGTCCATCGGAAAAAAACCCGGCGATGTGGTTCATTTGATACTTGAAAAAGACACGGATACATGGCAAATGAACGAAGAACTTGAAGCCTGTCTATTGGACTTGCCAGATCTCCATCAGGCTTTTGTATCGCTTCCGCAAGGGCACCAGAGGTATTTTTCAAATTGGATCGAGAGTACAAAAAATCCCCAGCTCCGTGCCGATCGAATTGCCAAAACAATGTATGCCATCGAGCACAAACTCAATTATGGGGAAATGATCCGCCATTTCAAAAAATGAGCACTTGACAAAAAATTTTGATGGTGATTAAACCTTTTATCTCGGAGGTACTCCAATCATCAAAATCAATAGTTATGAAAAAGTACATTCTTCTCTTTGTCATTGCCTTAGTTGCAATTGCAGGCCAAAGCCAAAACACTACTTCTGCTCCAGTGGCTAAAAAAGAAGTAAAGTCGCCTGACGAACGTGCCAGTCAACGCACAAAAAAAATGACTGAAAAGTATCAATTGAATGAAGCCCAAAGCAATCGATTGTTGGAGGTAAATCGTCAACACGCGCAAGAAAACGAATCCTTTCGCAAACAAAATGAACAGGACAAAGCAGAACGCAAGACTCGTCGCGAAAACAGAAAAGCCGCTCAAAGCAGATACATGGAACAGGTGAAAACCATTCTAACAGCAGAACAATACGCTGCTTTCGAAAAGGACATGGCTGAACAAAAATCAAAACGCCAAGCCGCTAGAAAAGCACGCAAAGAGGCTCACTAATAGTCGAATCACGCTTTGTGCATGAATGTCATTTGCGCGAAAACATAAATAAGTGTTTGTTGTTGAGGAAAGGCTGAATGTCTTTGGTAGCGATGAGAAAACCAAGATCAACCAGCCATAAAACCCCTCCACCTCCAAAGGTGAGCGTGTAAAATATGGGGACCTTGACGTCGGTGCCTAAATACATTCGATGAACACCAAGCATTCCAAGGGTTACGTTTAAAGCGATCGCCACCAAACGTGCATTCTCTTTATGTTCAAGGCTGTCCGCCCCGATAACGTTATCCAATTCATGGGAAAATACCCATACACCTTGTTCGTCTTGATCCATTAGCGCTTGCATAGCTACTTTTTGCAAGCGCTTTTGTGCATATCCAACCTGGATTGAACAACAAAAAAGAAGAAGCCCGAGACAAACTAAAAATTTCATAGAAAAAAATACCCGTTGCATGTGCAACGGGTATCAAATATCTGTTGAGTCTTTGAAATTTCTATTATGAAATAATCAACATTGCGTCGCCATAGGCCCAGAAACGGTATTTCTCTTTGATGGCTTCTTGGTACGCCTGCATCACCAAATCATATCCGCCGTATGCGCATACACACATCAACAACGCACTTTCCGGTTGATGGAAATTGGTAATCAAACAGTCTGCGATATTGAAATCGAAAGGAGGATAAATGAATTTACTAATCCAACCATCGAAAGGTTTAAGGGTGCGCTCAGTGCTCACACTGCTTTCAAAGGCACGCAATACGGTGTTACCAACCGCACAGACACGTCGACCATTGGCCAAAGCATCATTTACCATAGCTGCTGTGGCATCTGGTATGATGCATTGTTCGCTATCCATTTTGTGTTTGGTAAGATCTTCCACCTCTACTTGACGGAAGGTGCCCAATCCAATATGCATGGTAATCTCGGCCAAATTCACACCTTTAATCTCGCAACGTTTCACCAATTCACGACTGAAGTGTAGGCCTGCAGTTGGAGCTGCAACCGCACCTTCGTGCTTGGCGAAGATGGTTTGGAACCATTGATCATCCTCTGCTTCCAAAGGACGGTTGATGTATTTCGGAACTGGTGTCTCGCCCAATTTGTACACCAATGCTTTAAATTCTTCGTGTGTACCGTCGAACAAAAAACGCAACGTTCTGCCGCGAGATGTTGTATTGTCGATCACCTCAGCAACCAATTCGTCGTTTTCACCGAAATACAATTTGTTACCGATGCGGATTTTTCTGGCTGGATCAACTACCGTGTCCCACAACAAACTTTGGGCATTCAACTCGCGAAGCATAAATACCTCGATCATACTTCCGGTTTTTTCCTTATTGCCGTACATGCGGGCAGGGAAAACCTTTGTATTGTTGTTGATCATCACATCACCTTCATCGAAGTAATCAAGGACATCCTTGAACATACGATGCTCGATTTTGCCGGTTTGTTTGTGCACTACCATCAAACGACTTTCGTCGCGATGTTTGGCAGGATAGCTAGCGATCAATTCCTCAGGCAATTTGTACCTGAATTGACCAAGTTTCATCATGGAAATCAAGGTTGTACGATTTTTAATTTAGGGGTGCAAAGGTAATGAATTAAAAAACGAATGTAAAGGGTTAATTTCAAAACCCTTCATCTATCAGTGTTTCACGGCGCTTTATCCGCCATTCCCCTATTGGGCAAGGGTTTTCCGCTATCGATTATGACAAGGCGTCTAAACGAGCCAAAAGCAACTCAAGATCAATGCTTTGGCTTACGTGAAACGGACTGCTCGACACCCTTCTTAAGGCCGATAGATAGGCTCCTGTTCCCATTTTTTGTCCAAAATCATGGGCAATGCTCCG
>JBDKJN010000396.1:0-2702 GCA_039796595.1 Bacteroidota bacterium | reverse complement strand
TGAAGGTTAAGAATTATGGAGCAACGGCGGTGGATATCACCACGTATCGCTTGTGTAGCAGTTTTATTTATAAAACGCTAAATCAATCAGGGATCACGATTTTGTCCGGTGATTTTAACCTGGCCACCAATGAAGAGGTTCACTTTTCATGGACTGACGCGGGCAATGGATTTACGACAGCTTCTGATGATATGGGCTTGTATTTGCCCAGTGGAAGTTTTTCAATGGCCTCTTCGATGGTGGATTTTGTAGAATGGGGTGCCAGTGGTCAGGGGCGTGAGAATGTGGCCATCGCAGCAGGACTATGGAGCGCTAATACCTTCCTAACCGGAGTAGGTCCTTTTGAGTACATTGGAAACGGTACAGCTTCGGGGGTGACTCAGTGGTCCGAAGTATCTGTAGGAACGGTTGAGGTGGTTATCAATGAGTTGGATTGCGACCAAACAGGAACGGATGCCGCGGAGTTTATTGAACTTTACGGTGAACCGAACACCCCATTAGACGGACTGGTAATCGTTTTATTCAACGGTTCTTCTGACGTTAGCTATTTGGCTTTTGATCTTGATGGTTTTAGTACCGATGCCAATGGATTTTTTGTGCTTGGGAATGCTGGTGTAAATGAAGTTCAAATCCAGTTTGATGGCAATTCGTTGCAGAATGGCGCGGATGCGGTTGTTATTTATCAGGGCGATCTAGCCGATTGGCCAAGTGGAACACCAGTCAGCGGAAATAATGTTGTGGACGCAATGGTGTATGGAACCAATGATCCTGATGATGCAGAATTATTGACTGCGCTGATACCTTCAGGTGTTCAGTTGAATGAGGGCGCAAATGGCAATGCAACCGGACACAGTTTGTCCCGTGTTCCAAATGGTGGAGATGCGCTGGATATGTCAATGGTATTTGCCCAACTACCTACGCCAGGAGCTACGAATGTACCTGCCTGTGTGGGCGGCACGCTCTCAACCACGAATAATTCAACAGATGTTGGTGTTTGCTCGAATGAAGTTGACCAAATGGTTACCCTTACATTGAGCGATCAAATTGGCGACGGCTTGACTTTTGTTTTGACTGATGCGAATGATGTGATCATTTCCTCTTCTGGTTCTGCCACATTTGATTTTACAGCCTTAGCGGACGGAACTTACCATTTATGGTCGGTGAGTTATACAGGTGCTTTGAGTCAGGCCACTATCGAGGTTGGCTTACCAGTATCCGGCATAACTGGGGATGCATGTTTTGCTTTTGCTTCGAACTTTGTTGTTGTAACAAAGGTGGATTGTAGTGTTCCTGTTTGCGATGGCGGCACAATTGCAGCGTTTCCAGAAACAACTGTAATTGGTTTGTGCGCTGACGAACTCGATGACAATTATTCCTTCAGCGCGACTACGGAGGCTGATTTGTTGACATATACCTATGTCATAGCAACACAAGATTCGGATATAGTTGCCCTCTTCCCTTCTGGACAGTATGATTTTAATTCCTTACCAGTGGGTAGTTATTTTGTTTATGGTTTAAGTTATATCGGCGCGCTAGACGCTACAACGACTGAAGCTGGCGATGAACTCACGGGCATCATGGCGCTTGACGGGGAGTGCGCGTCTCTTTCTTTCAATCGCATTGATGTAAATGTTTTCGCATGTGAATTGGGTTCGGGCTGTGAGGAAATTTATATCTCCCAATACCTTGAAGGCGTTACCGGCAGCAACAAATTTGTTGAACTATATAATCCCACGCCATTTAACGTGGATTTGAGTGATTATATCCTACGTGCATACAACAATGGATCGTTGGTCGAAACAACGATTCTTCCTTTGTCTGGTACACTCGCTGCAGGTGCGACATGGGTGATCGCCAATCCAAATGCTGATCAGGCCATCTTGGATGTTGCAAACGTAACTGGTGGTGTTGCCAATTTTAATGGTGATGATGCCTTGGTATTGTTCCATGGCGAAGAAGCCATAGATGTGATTGGTGTTGTTGGTGAAACACCTAACAACGGATGGGTTGTAGGAAGCGGAAGCACACAAAACTATTCGCTTATCCGCAAGCCGGAAGTAAATCAACCGACCACAATTTGGGGTCTTAGTGCTACGCAGTGGCTTGTTGCGCCAGGCAATGACTTTATCGGCATTGGAGCACACACAGCATTTCCGTGCGGCGATAACGCTTACGTAAGCTTTGCTACTACCGGCCAACAAGTGAGTGAATCGGTGGGTACCGTTCAGGTGGTTGTTCAAGTGAGCAATGTTTCGACACCCTTTGATTTGACGGTTGATATCACAGACGGCACTATGGTAGAAGGCCAAGACTTTACAAGTGTATTTCCATATACTATCAATGTGGATGGAACCACCGGTTCTTATACCATTGAAGTGCCTATTATCAACGACGCGATTGAGGAAGATGACTATGAGTACATCGCACTTGGATTTACATTGAACACGGAAGAATTGACTGTGGTTAACGATATTCATGTGATTTCAGTTGAGCCGAGTGATCAACAATATCCATTGTATAGCATTGCCGATGTTACAACCAATGATGTAAATGGAATAACAGACAGCCTTGGTGTTTTCTGTGAATTGCGCGGAATTGTGCATGGGATAAATTATAATCCTGCAGGTTTACATTTCCATTTGATTGGAAATGACGCAGGTATCAAGATATTTGATGCGGATGATGATCAGGGATATACAGTA
>JBDKJN010000395.1:0-5975 GCA_039796595.1 Bacteroidota bacterium | reverse complement strand
TACAATTACTCAAAAGGAATTAAACACCGTTATGTTTCTTTGGATGTCAGCAGAAGGCCCTTACTTTTGTAACACCAAATGCTAGAAGAAGAAAAAGAAACATCCTCTGACCTAACAGTCCTTCGACCACGGTACTTTGTACGACTGGCTTATGATGGCACTCGATATCACGGATGGCAGCGCCAACCCAATGCGCATTCCGTTCAGGCAGAAATCGAAAATGCCCTTAGTAAACTACTTCGCCAATCTCCTGTGGTCACTACGGGGTGCGGGCGCACGGATACTGGTGTTCATGCGAGTGATTTCTATTTGCACTTTGATGCGGAAGTCGAAATACAAGACCCATCAGACCTATTGTTTAGATTGAATAATTTCATTCCAAAAGACATTGGTGTTTACGGCATTTGGCGTGTTCCGGATAAAGCACATTCACGTTTTGACGCCATAGAGCGCAGCTATGAATACCACATACACAATCGTCGTATTCCATTTGTTCGGCATTACTCCTCCTTTTATCCGTATCAACTCGATATAGAACGCATGAATGCAGCTGCCCAACTGATGATTGGTCAACGAGATTTCGCGGTGTTCTGCAAATCCGGAGGGGGACAAAAAACAACGATTTGCGATGTTCGTCGCGCAGAATGGCGAGTGAATGATGGGCAATTTGTTTTCTACATCACGGCAGACCGATTTCTTCGCAATATGGTTAGAGCTGTAGTGGGCACATTGTGTGATGTTGGTCGCGGAAAAACGACAGTGGAGGATTTCGGTCTTATACTGAATGAAACAACACGCTCAATGTCTGGTGAAAGTGTCTATTCGACAGGACTAACCTTAACAGAGGTGAAATACCCGCCTGAATTGATGTCACTGTTTGTACAACAATACCCTCAATTTCTCCGACCATGAGCAGTTCGGGAAAAGCGTTTGACCTTAACCTCTTTCGACGATTATATCGTCGAAGTACACCGTATCGCAATGCCTTCTTTTGGACACTTGGTCTGGTGATTCTGCTTGCATTTATGGTTACTATTCGTCCTGAATTGACGAAAACACTTTTGGATGAGGCTCTGCCCGACGGGGATAACCAAAGGATACTTTTACTATCCTTAACCTATATCGTCGTATTGATTATCGAGGTGCTAATGCAATATGTGCAAACTCAAATCGCAAACCGAATGGCCCAAAGTATTACCTTGGACCTCCGTGCTGAATTGTACCGCCACATCATTCGATTTAAATTAAGTTATTTCGATAAAACGCCAGTAGGACAATTTGTAACACGTCTCATAGGAGATATTGATGGCATTGCCGAAATTTTTTCAGTCGGTATTCTAGACATCGTCCGAGACATGCTCAAGATTATTGTGATCGTTGTTGCCATGTGTTTGCTTGATTGGAAAATGGCACTAATCGTATTATTACCGGTACCTCTTCTCCTTTATGGCACTCGACTCTTCCAGATTGCTGTAAAAAATTCCTTCAACGACGTGCGCAATGAAGTAGCCCGCATCAGTGTTTTTATACAGGAGCATGTCACAGGGATGGCAATCGTACAATATTTTCATCGTGAAGAACGAGAGAGCAAGCGATTTGACGCAATAAATGTGGAACATCGCAATGCCCATATCCGGGGGATTTGGGCCTATTCGGTGTTTTTTCCCTTTGTAGAACTACTCAGTGCAGCCAGCATTGCGCTCATGTTATGGTGGGGTGTTCGTGGGGCCTTAGGCGCTGAAATGAAACCTGGAGTACTTCTGGCCTTTTCAACCTATATCATGATGATCTATCGTCCGATTCGTCAAATGGCCGATAATTTCAACGTGCTTCAAATGGGTATAGTCAATGCTGAACGCGTTTTCAAAGTAATGGATACGGAAGAAGGCCAGAACCAACAGGGCAACGAAGACGCGAGCTTGTTACGCGGAGAAATAAAATTCGAACATGTAGGTTTTAAATACAACACCGATTCCAATCAGTGGATCCTACATGATTTGAACATGCACATTCAACCCGGAGAAACCGTAGCGATTGTAGGCGCAACCGGAGCCGGAAAATCTTCATTGGCAGGTTTATTGAATCGTTTCTACGATTATCAAGAAGGCCATATTCTGCTTGACGGAGTTGAACTAAATCAATATCGGCTTGAAAGTTTGCGTTCACATATTTCGATTGTGCTGCAAGATGTCTTTTTGTTCTCAGACAGCATTCACAACAACATTACTTTACACGACAAACGATTTAGCCGGCAAGATGTCATTGCCGCCGCTCAAGCCATTGGAGCTCATGAATTCATCATCCGATTACCCGGTCAGTACGACTTTGACGTCAAAGAACGTGGCGGGGTTCTAAGTGTTGGACAGCGCCAATTGATTTCCTTTGTTCGCGCATATATCCATCAACCACGCCTTTTAATCCTAGATGAAGCCACTGCACATATCGATTCAGCTTCAGAACAAATGCTTCAATACGCAACGCAACAAATCACCAAGGGCCGAACAAGCATAGTCATTGCACATCGTCTCTCCACCATTCAAGGTGCAGATCGCATTATTGTCATGGATAAGGGTAAAGTAATGGAGAGCGGTACACATCAAGAATTGATCAACCTTGGGTGCTTCTATTACAAATTGTATCAGAAACAATTTTCACAGGAAGAATAGTCAAGACCTTATAAAAGTAGAATAGCCCCAATCTTTATCGGGGCCATTCACTTGCTTAACCTTAATTAACCTTAACTACTCTTATCAGAGAAGTAATTGTAATTCTGTATTGTATGGTAAGTGGAAACCACTACTGAGCAGTTTTAACGTCACTGCCATGACTTATGTTTCATTTTGATGCCAAAATTTATCACACATCAAACGAATTTTAACCAGAACGCTCCCAATCAGCATTAAGTTGCATGACTGCTTACAATATTCATTCATCGAAATGGATAAAAAAAATACGATTTCAAACCATTAGACAAACCGGGATTCGGTTGTCTAAAGGTTTTCCATCGTTTGAACTATATGAAAAATGACTATAGACGCCGTTGCATCCACTGTCGTATTGTAATTCTATTTGACTACATTTTAAGTATTTTGAATTCGGTGCGACGATTCACCGCATGTTCTTCATCTGAACAATTAACGTCGTTTCCGCATTTGTTCTTTAATTCCGTTTCACCGTAACCCTTTGCTGTCAAACGCTCCGCGGAAATGCCCTTATCAATAATATACTGACGCGCACTTTTTGCACGAGCTTCTGACAGGTTCAAATTGTATGCATCCTTTCCACGAGCATCAGTATGCGACCGCAATTCGATCCGCATGGTTGGATACTTCAACATCAATGCTACAACTTTATCTAACTCCAGTGCTGCATCGCTGCGAATATTAGACTTGTTGTAGTCGTAATAAATATTGTCTATTTGAATTACATCACCAACACACAAAACCGGCAAATCAATATTGATCATTTTGGCTTCAGTGACATAACCTGTGCTAAATGGCTCCTTAACATCGCCACAACCCTTTTTGACGGCAGAAACTTCATATCGCTGGTCAGCGGCTAGTTTAAAGGAGTAATTCCCCTGTGCATCAGTAAGTGTTGTTTGCTTTTCTTTCGTTGTTTCATTGAACAAGGTCACTTCCTGTCCAGCGATGCCTGATTTATCATCTTGATTAAATACCCGACCAGCAAGAGTAATCTCTTTGCTTGCGTTTTTAGCCAATTCCAAAGTCAAATCAGAAGCGCTCAATGCAGCAGCAGTAATTTGCGCGGCTGTCAATTTCGAAATTGATTCGCCATAATTTGCCTTTTTAGCTCGGAATTCATAATCGTGCAAGGGATTCAAACACAACTTAATGTACCCTGTACTATCGGTCACCATGGTCGTCTTCTCTACTCCATTTTCCAAGATAGTAACGTCTGCATCCACGAGAACTTCACCAGTTGCAGCATCAATAATCTTCACCTTCATATCGGCACATTGCTTCTTGAAAAAGTAGATATCATCGTTAAGTTCTTGAGCTTTTCGATTGCTTGTGAAATATCCAGAATTTCCATCTCCAAGAACACATAGACCGAAATCGTCGTCGGAACTATTCATTGGAGCACCTAAATTCAATGGCTCTTTCCCTTCTTCCACCAGCATAATGTCTAAACCGCCAAGTCCATAGTGTCCATTGGAGCTGAAGTAAAATTCACCATTAGCAGAATGATATGGGAACACCTCATTTCCAGGTGTATTGATTTTGTCGCCCATGTTGATTGGATTTGTCCAAGACGTACCGTCCCACTCGGACTTCCAAATATCCATTCCCCCTTGTCCACCAGGTCTATCACTTGAGAAATAAAGCATTTTACCATCCTTGCTCAAAGCTGGATGCGCTGTATTGTATTCATCACTATTAAAAGGAAACTCTTTAGGCTCAGACCATGTTGTTCCGTTCTTGGTAGTAAAAAAAATCTTTAGCTTAATCTTAAAATTCTGCTGACTGACTGCCTTCTTGTCTTCAACACTGTTTCGAGTGAAATACATGGTGTTTCCATCTGCAGCAAAACAAGCTGGTCCATCGTTGAATTTTGAATTTAATTCTTCAGCGAATGATGCCGGAAAAGCAAAATTTATATCTGAGCCTTGCGCGTAATACAATGACATAAACTTTTTTCCTGTCCAGGCATGCACATTGGTCATAGCCCCTGCTTCACCTCTATTGCTGGCAAAAACAACACCCTCACCATAGTTGATTGGGCACATATCGCTTTGATCAGAATTCAAGGTTACCTTTTCTATCTTATAAAAAGCTTCCGTCGCCAACATTTCGGCGTGTTTATCAATACCTTTCTTGACGTTCACGGCTCGACTATCCGCAGGATATGCTTTGAGAAAATCCTCAGCCGCTTTTGCTGCTTCGCCATACTTCTCATTTTCCATCAAACTCAAAGTATAATAGAAATGATGATCTGCGGTCGGAGTGCCTTCATAAATCACCTTACTATAAGCATGCTCTGCCTTAACCGATCGACGGGTCATTCGGTAACACTCGGCCAAATTGGCCCAGTCCCCCATATTCGTGGAATCTGAGGCTAAACTAGCCTCGTATTGTTTGATCGCACTCTCGTACGCCAAACGATCCATTTTTTGTTCGGCAAACTTATTCTGTGCACTAACCTGTAGACTGCTCCACAAGATACATGCGCTTATTACTATACACTTTCCTTTACTCATTGGTGTGGTTGTCATTAGAAATAACGAGGAGAAACTACTTTGTCTTTTTGGAAATTGAAGTCATAACCAATCATCAATTCATGCGAACCTGAATTGTAATTACCTAACTTACTTAGGGTGTAATCATAGCTGTACCCAACACGCAATTGCTGATTGATTTGTGCACCCAACAATAGATTCATAGCATCTCCTGTTCGATAACCCATACCAGCCCAAAAACGATCCATATAAATACCAACTGCATTTAAATCCAATTCCAAAGGCGCTCCAGCCACAGCTTTAAGCATAATGGCCGGCTTCACTTTGAATTGCGCGTTGATGGTGTGAATACTACCAGCAGTTATAAAATAATGCCAGTCCGTCAAATTAAAACGCGTGTTTACGTCACCAGTCATTCCATCCAATCTATTTTGCAACAAACGAGGTATAGAAAATCCTGCATACCAATTTGGAGTTAAGTAGTACGTACCAAATCCCATATTTGGAGCTAGTCTTCTGCCTGTATTCGAGGCAAACTGATTGTCACTACCCAAGCCCAAAGAAGCAAGGTTCTCGCTAATGCTTGCTACACCGAGTTGCATTCCGAAACTCAGGGTATTCTTCCCCATGGCCAAACGGTATGCACCATTCGCATTCACCTGAGTGCGTTTGCTTACTCCAATCGATTCATTCATAAATGTGAGCCCAGCGCCGATTTTGTTATTAAAAAACGGTTTGTGGGCACTTAATGTCTGTGTGTTAGGCGCTCCATCTA
>JBDKJN010000394.1:0-4492 GCA_039796595.1 Bacteroidota bacterium | reverse complement strand
AAGTGTAAATGTCAGGGGGCATGTGGTTGACGCGCTCTTTATTTTGTTTGTGTCCCAAGCGAACAATAATGAGATCGGCTTGTGGAATCATGATGACGTACTGACCCAGCATACCTCGAGCGGACTGAAACGGTATGCCTTTATGTTCGCCTAACCACCATTGGTATCCATACCATGAACTCGATTCATTTTTTTCGTCTGGAATATTTGCGGCCGTGAATGATGCATCAACATATGATGGGGAAAGCAAGGTGTCGTTGTTCCATACACCGCGATTCAGCATTAGCTTTCCGATGCGGGCAAAGTCGCGGGCGGTAGAATAGAAACCTGAAAAAGTTTTTTCCATGCCACCGACACACTCAAGGTTCCAATGGGCGGGTTGTTCTGCCCCGATACAGGACCAGAATTTTTGAAAGAAATAATCGCTCGGTGAACGACCTGTACTTCTCTTAATGATCATTCCCAAGAGAATCGTATTGCCTCCTTCGTATTTCCAGAATGTTCCGGGCTGTTTTTCAACGCCGTATTTTATGGTTTCTTCTTCCATGTCGGTGCCGAAATAGACTTTGGCCATAAAACCAAATGGATTGCTATAGTCTTCGCCAAACGGAATCCCACTGCTCATCGTTAAAAGATGGCGAATGGTGAGCTGAGCATTGGCTCCTTCGCGGTATTCAGGAATAAAATCACCTACGGGTTGATCTACACTTTTAATGTATCCTTCTTCTATGGCCTTGCCAATCATCATCGAGGTAAAACTCTTGGCCATGCTGAACGAATTGCTTACCACATTTCGGCCCCCATCTCTCCAGTATTGTTCGAATATGATACTATCATTTTTGATGACCAAGAACGCAGTGGTTTGCATGGTGTCCATCAAGTTGATTTGTTCTTGCGTTGGCGCTAATTGATTAAGGCGAGGAGAAAGTGCCCAAGGCTGAGGATGATCAGCGGCAATGGTACTCACATCGAATAACGCCATGTCATCTATATCGGCGTTTGGTTTGCCGATAAGATATGTTTTGGCCACTCCTCTAAAAATGTGACTATTCCCTGTTACGATCAGGGCAACGACCCCAATACCGATCAGCACAATGATGGTGAGAAGGATACGTTTGATCCATAGAATGGTGGTCTTGAACATAGGCTTAAAGGAAAATTGTCTCTGTACGCAAATTTATGGTATTCACCACCGTGTGCCAAGAGCGGATAATCAATTCAGCCACATTCACAGAATCGAACCATTTGGCATCATCTTCGTAGAAATCGGCAACAAGGAGGACATCCGGTTCTCCATTTTAATTCCTGTTAATACAGAAACATGAAAACGTGGAGTCACATTGCCTATTTGGGCTTGATTTGGATAAGTATTTGCTGTTTGCCGCAAGGAGTCATGGCTCAGTCGGCTTATGATCAGGCAAAGGATCTTTATGCAGCGGGTGAATACAGCAAGGCTTTGACTGTGGTTGAGGTCGATATCGCTCAACAATCAACGCCTCAAATGTTGATGTTGCGTGGTGACTGCCGCCACAAGCTCGGAAATTTTGCTGAGGCATTGGACGACTATGACCGCGCAAAAATCCTGGGTTACGAGAAGGATGATATCTACCTGCATCGAGGCATTTGCAAGGTTTCACTCGCCTTGTATGAATCAGCAAAAATCGATTTGACCACTTACCTTCAACGGCAAGAAGATGATCCAAAAGGGTATTATTGGTTGGCTACCATTGAATATATGATGATGGAAAATAAGGCATCGCTGCGTTATCTGGCTGAAGCGATTTATCTCGATAGCGCATATGCAGATGCTTATTATTTACGCGCCGCCAATTATGCAGACCAGAACAAAATGAATTTGGCTTTCGAAGATTTTCAATCGGCATATGCCTTGAAACCAGCAGAAAACAGGGCTAAAATGAACATGGCCGTTATTATGATGGACATGGGTCAGTTCAAAAGCGCGGCAGAAATGTTATCTGAATTGCGCCTGGAAAACATCGATTTTAAGGCTGAAGTACTTTATTACCGCGGTGAAGCATTGTATCATTTACACGATATGGAAGGCGCATGTGGCGATTGGGTTGAGGCCGCGAATCTCGGTGATACTGATGCTGAAGGTAACTACCGGAAATTGTGCATTGACAAAAAGGACAAACCCAGATTCAAACGCAGACAATACGTTCAATTCTAATTTTGTGCGGGCTTGATTTGAATTTCCCAGTTGGCGCGAATTGTAACTTGCTTGCTCAATACCGAATAAGGTTCGGCTTCTGATTTTTCTTTGATATTGGTCAAATCGGGTATGCCGTTGTTGTTGGCATCATGCCAAATGCGTAACATGTATTCTCCGGGAATAATCTTCTCCATATTCCATTGACCTGAACTTTGTACGCGCATTGTTTTGGCAATTTGATTTTGTTTATCAATCAACTCCAGATAATAGTCGCCTTGAATATCCCATGCAGTGAGGTCGATTTGCAATGTTCCTACATCTTTGTCACTCATCACTGTGAATTCAATGACTGTGCTATCGTTTGGAATTTGCGAAGCATTGACCAATGTACCGGGTAGCATTAGCCCTTTGTATTTGCCTGGTTTAAGCGTGCCTTGCAATTGAAGCGAATAAGCATTGTCACCTTTCATCCATGTCGTTTGCACTTCGACCGAATCGGAGTTGAATAACTTCTGTTGTGCGTTTTGAATATTAAATACAAATGGCGATTTCCAGGTCGGAGCGATATCGCGAAGTATTTTATTTTCTTGCAAAACGGTTGTCCAGCGGTCTTCTTTCTGTGCGAAAAAAGGCAGGCTGATCGTGTCGCGAACGTCATTGTTATCGGTAGCTACCAAAGCAATGTAGGTGTCGTTTGGCTTGCCATTAAGACTGACCCAAACAGTATCATGTGCTGCATCGTACCAGGTTGATGCGACTTGTTCACTTAGACTTTTAACTTGAATTTCCCCCCATTGTTTGGGCCAATGAAAATGCAGGGTCCCAGTCGAGTCAACAAGATAGTTGTCGATCCGTTTTTTTTCGGGTAATGCATCGCAAAGGCGGATGGGATGCAGTATTGAATCGGCGCTTGTAATTTCGAAAGGGGTAGCAAGAAAACCAATTTTTTCACCGTCATCGAATCGGTAATTTCCATTGGCGTCGTCCAACGCATACACATTAAAAGTGCCAGGCCGCATATATCTGAATTTGGCAATGCCGTCGTTGTTGGATTTAGCGGTGTGTGAAGGGCGCGGCCTACTTTCAAAGAATGCACTATCACTCTCAAAAAACAACACCTTAATGTCTTTGGTTTTTTCGCCGGTGTTATTGTTGATGATCGTAAATGCACATGTTGCGGAATCTAATTCGGATCCCGTGCTAAATACATACTGCAAATCTTGGGCTTTGTTCGCTTCGTTGATATCGACGATGCCGTCACCAAATTGAAAATTGTAGGTGGTTTGTGCGCGTAAATCTTCTTTCCAGCTGACGATAACACTTTTTTTGCGCACCTCTACTTTTGGTGGGGCAAGTAAGGGCGGAGAAATCACCAATTCTTGTTGAATGTTGTTGAGTGTTACGTATTCATCAAAAGTGATCACAAAGCTTTTGGAGCTGAAATTGGTGTTCTCATTGGATGGAGAAAAGTCTAGAGGCTTTGGTGGTTGATTGTCTTTCTGACCGCCGGGTATCGGTTTGACTTGCGCACAACCCCAAATCAGGAAGAGGATTACAACATATGAAAGCCCTTTACGCATATAGTTTTCCAATGATTTTGGCGATTGCTTCGAGGTATTGTTGATCGGTGGTGTCGAAGTGATTGAGATCAATGCTGTCTGCATCTATTACACCAATGCAGTTTTCGCCTGTGAAGATGGGTACAACTATTTCGGAGCGGGACGCAGAACTGCAGGCGATATGGCCCGGAAAGGCTTCGACATCAGGAACGATTATCGTCTTGGATTGAGCCCATGAGCTGCCACAGACTCCTTTGCCATGGCCGATACGAGTACAAGCGATTGGACCTTGGAATGGACCAAGTTCCAGTTGATCATTGCGAACCATGTATACGCCTATCCACAGCCATTCGAAAGTTTGTTTCAGAGCTGCAATAATATTGGCGATGTTGGCTGTTGTACCGGCAGACGGGTCTATTAAAGCCTCTATTTGCGGCAACAACGCAGTGTATCGAATTGATTTGTCAGCTGAATGGGAAATATGGAGTTGTTCGGCCATTGGCGCAAAGGTAATCAAGCCCTGACTTTGGAATAGCCACTAGGACTTTCCAAAGGCAATTTGGTCAGGAAAAGGGGGGATTCAGGCCATTAATTTGTGAAAAGATTGAACATTGAAGCCCTGATGATTGATTAATGGGTGGGTCCTTAAAATTGACCTCATAAAAATCGATAATTGATTGGCAGTGCGAGATTATATTTGACCTCGCAAATAATCAATCGTCTCAATACATAGACTTAAATAATGTCCTCTACCAATTTT
>JBDKJN010000393.1:0-4758 GCA_039796595.1 Bacteroidota bacterium | reverse complement strand
GGGGTCAAAATGATCCTCCATTACGGAGACCTCACGGATAGCACCAACTTGATCCGATTGGTTCAAGAAATCATGCCCGACGAAATCTACAATCTAGCCGCTCAAAGCCATGTGCATGTATCTTTTGAAACTCCAGAATACACTGCAAACGCCGATGCGACTGGCACTCTGCGCCTGCTCGAAGCCATTCGTATTTTAGGTTTGGAAAAGAAAACCAAATTTTATCAGGCCTCAACAAGTGAGCTTTATGGCAAAGTTCAAGCGGTTCCACAGAACGAAGAAACGCCATTCTACCCGCGCAGTCCATACGCCGTAGCGAAATTGTACGCCTATTGGATTGTCCGCAATTACCGCGAAGCCTATGGAATGTTCGCGTGCAACGGTATATTGTTTAATCACGAGTCTCCATTGCGAGGTGAAACCTTTGTTACACGCAAAATCACTCGTGCAGCAGCAAAAATCCAAATGGGGCTGCAAGAAAAACTCTTCCTGGGGAATGTCGACGCACAACGCGATTGGGGTCATGCTAAAGATTATGTGGAAGGCATGTGGATGATGATGCAACATGATGAACCCGATGATTTTGTTCTTGCTACTGGGGAAACCTACACCGTTCGTCACTTCTGCAATCTTGCCTTCAAAGAAGCTGGTATCGATTTGCAATGGACAGGCACAGGTGTAGACGAAAAAGGAATCGATGCTAAAACTGGCAAAGTTCTGATTGAAATTGATCCACGCTACTTCCGTCCGACCGAAGTTGAATTGTTGATCGGTGATCCAACCAAAGCCTACACCAAATTGGGTTGGAAGCACAAACACAGCCTCGAAGAATTGGTGCGTGATATGGTGAAAGCCGATGTCGCTTTGTTCACACGCGATCGTTATTTGTTGGATGGTGGTCACAAAGTGATGAACTACAACGAATAAGATTTTCTCCATTCATTTCGCCTGAACATACGCCTTGATACAAACCTCCACAAGACTTTATGGCCGTTTGCGCCCTCTCGTGAAATGGGGATTTCGTATCTTCATGCGTCGTATTCAAATCACTGGACTCAAAAACATTCCTCCGAATAGACCTGTGATTCTTGTTGCGAACCATCAAAACGCGATGATGGACCCGGTGTTGTGCTGTTCATTTTTTCCACCTCAACTCCATTGGCTCACTCGCGCTGATGTGTTTAAGCAGCCCACAGTGCGCAAGTTGCTCACCAGCTTCAACATGTTGCCGGTATATCGTGATCGCGATCGTATTAGCGATATGCAAGAGAAAAATCGTGAAGTATTCAATATCGTTTACAATCGACTCAAGCAGAACGCAATCATTTGTCTTTTTCCAGAAGGTACACATCGCGGCAAAAAGCAATTGATGACGCTAAAAAAGGGTGTAGCCCGAATGGCAGCTGGAGCGGTTGATTCAGGCGTTGAAAATGCTGTGATCCTTCCCGTTGGAATAGATTACGAAGATTATTACAATTACCGAAAAGATGTGCTCATTACCATTGGAGAACCTATTCCTTTGGCACTTTACGAGGCCTCTTTAAGAACCGATCCAGCGCGTACCCAGAATGTACTTCTACAAGACATTCGCAGGGCAATGCTCAAGGTGATGGTAAACATTGATCACGACAACGAATACGATGTGCTCATAGGGTTGAGGCCATTGATCAACGAAATCGCTGACGGAGACCTTCAGCATCAATTTGAATATTATCATCAGCTACTCGAAGCCTTGCCGGCACAAAGCGAAATGGCTGCAGCGCTGCAAACCAAAGGTAAAATTTACCTCGACAAGCTTAATAGTATTCATGGCAATGACGCCTTACACGCACCTAGTCAGAAGCATCTCGCGTTGCCTGTTTTGCTTTCGGCGCCCATTGCGCTTATTGGAGCATTGTTTTTTCTTCCGCTCTATACGTTGATTGAAAAAATTCAAAAGAAATTGGTCAAAGATCCACTCTTCATCAACTCTATTCGAATAGTCGCCTGGACATTTCTAACACCCCTGTATTTGTTGCTAGCGATGTGTCTTTTTAGTATTGGTCCATTGAACTGGTGGCAAGCTATTTCACTGATTGTCGGATTGTCGCTTGCTGGTAGACTTAGCTTGTGGTGGTACCATAACTATCAGGCCCTGAAATATCATCTTCACCTGAAGCTACTCCGTCGCAACAACCCACAATCCTATCAGTCCTATGCCGCTGCGCGCGACGAAGTAAAACAAGTGGTGTTGAATGTTGCCAAAACCTTTCGCAAGTAATCCTCCGATCGATCATACAGCAGATCATTTGTCTCGGCTTAGTCGATACGAATTCAGCTGCAAGAAGGGGGTTAAACCCTTCCTATATTTGGCGTCAGAATTTTTCGCATTTTGCGGATAGCACAATAGCATATGTACAAAAGAATTAACGGCCTTCAACACATCGGAGTAGCAGTTCAGAACATGGATCTTTCGCTCCGCTTTTATCGCAAATTTTTTGGATTGGACATTCCTTTTTTCGACAGTGTCCAACCGGCTCCATTGATGGATGTGTATACCAACAACAGCACCATCACGAAACGCGCAAGCATGATCATGAATTTGCAAGGTGGTTGCGCTATTGAAGTTATTCGTCCTACTTCTTTTGATCCAAAACCCGCCATGCACGCGGCCGTGGGAGATTTAGGCATTTGCATTACCCAGGTGAAGTGTAAAGACATTCGAGCCTCACACGCCTTTTGTACACAACATCAGGCACCGGGTTTAACAGAAATCAGCAAAGACCCCATTGGCCGAGCAACATTCTATCTGCAAGATTTAGACGGATTGCATTGGCAATTCATTGAAAGTGATCAGTGGTATACGCATAACAATCACCACAGCGGAGGTGTGATTGGATGTTCGGTTGGGGTAAGTAATATGGAGGAAGCACTTGGATTGTATGCTGGTATTCTCGGTTTCGACAGCGTTCTGCACGATAGCCAAGCTGAATTTAGCGATTGGGCAAAATTACCTCATGGCAACCAACGCTATCGCCGTGTGATCCTGACTCAAAGCGCACAACCCGGCGGCGGATTCGCCAAAGTCACGGGTACAAATTATATCGAATTGGTTCAAGCCCTCGATCGTAAACCGGCGTATTTATTTGAAGACCGCATATGGGGTGACAGCATGTTTGCACATATCGGATTCGATGTCAAAGGCATGAAAGCACTAGGTGAAGATTTGAAAAAGGCAGGATTTCCGTTTACCTGTGACAGCAACGATGCGCTGAGTATGGGACAGACCAAGGTGCACTGCACTTACATTCACGACAAGGATCGCACGCTCATTGAAATGATTGAAGTGTACAAGGTGCCTATCATCGAAAAATGGGGAATATTTTTGAACGTAGAAAAGCGCGATCCATTAAAACCCCTGCCCGATTTTATGCTCAAAGCACTTCGATTCTCAAGAGTGAAAGATTAATTTTTTCCCGTTCAGCGTCTTTTTTTTTCCGTTCAGAGCTTCCTGAACTTTACAGCCAAGGAATTCCTCGCTGTGCGTGTATTATGTGCGAACATAATCTTAACACAAATGAAAAAAATTGTACTCTTATCGTGTTGGTTGCTCGCAGGAGCTCTTGCTTTAAGTTCTTTTAAAATGGAAGACGAAGATGGTAAAGCAGGCCACGTAGGTTCTCCGGGCGAACAAACTTGTGCCAAAAGCACTTGCCATGACACTTTTGCTGTCAATTCAGGCAGTGGAACAACTACTATCTCATCACCGGATAGCGATATCATGGCAGGTACGTACACCCCAGGACAAACGTATACCATTCAAGTGACGGTCGCACAAACCAACTTTGGGTTATTTGGCTTCGGACTTGAAGCGCTCAATGCCTCAAATGGAAATGCTGGAACCTTGACCTCAGGGACTGGCTCTCAAATAAAACAAGCTATGGTAAGCGGTGTTCAACGCAAATGTGTAACTCACACTCAAAATGGCGGCAATACCAACAATTCTAAAACTTGGAGCTTCACATGGACGGCACCAACCGGTACAGAAGCCACTGATGTTACTCTTTATTGTGCTGGCAACGCTGCAAATGAAGATGACGATGAGGCCGACGACTATGTATATACCACAAGTTTGACCCTTACACCTATCGTGAGTGTCACTGAAAATATCTTGATTGAAAACAGCGTACAGGTTTTTCCAAACCCAACGAATGACCTTATAAATATTACTTACAGTCTTTCAAAAAACGAAAAAGTATTTGGTCGTTTATACAATAGCCAAGGTCAATTGATTAAATTGTTATTTGCTGAAAACAATGCCGCAGGCACGCAAAACAAACAATTCGACTTGACCGAACTGGCAGCAGGTTTATATGTTTTGCAGTTGGATGCAGGACAACAAACGGTTAGCAAGAACATTCAAATTCAGTAAATCCTGAATTATCAAGACGTGTGCAATATGGAAATGCTGTTATAATCCAAGTATTCCACATCGTTCTGAAGAAATTGGATTTTTACAAACAAAAAAACCGAGCAATCGCTCGGTTTTTTTTATGCCATCTCCAACTTAAGATCATTCGATTTTATAATACGTTTCTTCGCTCGACTCGTAGAAAAAACTATGGTGCATGTTTTGTCCAAAAAACGTGGCCATCTCGCTACCTGTAGTGAATTTCTCATCAATATTTGGTGTAACTGACAGCACTACAATTTTATTTGCGCCTTCACGATTGATGCGATAAAAATAATAGGTCAAATAAGAGGAGTCTTCAGCCTCTT
>JBDKJN010000392.1:0-2769 GCA_039796595.1 Bacteroidota bacterium | reverse complement strand
TCACTTCGTCGTTGATCTTATCCGCAAAAGCTGTCAAGGTCATCATTCCGATATCGCCTTCACCTTTTTTGCGAGCAGATACACTGTTCTGATTTTGCTCCTCTTCCCCTACAATCAACATGTAAGGTACTTTCTCCACTTCGGCGTCGCGGATTTTTTTACCCACTTTCTCGTTACGCTCATCAAAACGGGCGCGAATATCGTAATTATTTAGCTCATTTACTACTTTTCGAGCATATTCATTGTATTTTTCTGATACGGGTAGGATTCGAACTTGCTCGGGAGTCAACCACAACGGGAACTGACCAGCACAGTGCTCAATCAAAATAGCCACGAAACGTTCCATGGAGCCGAACGGCGCACGGTGGATCATTACAGGTCTATGTTTCTGATTATCAGCGCCTGTGTACTCCAGTTCGAAGCGTTCGGGCAAGTTGTAATCGATCTGAACCGTACCCAATTGCCACTTTCTGCCAATAGCATCGCGTACCATGAAGTCGAGTTTTGGACCGTAGAAAGCCGCTTCACCCAATTCAACTACTGTGTTCAGGCCTTTTTCGTCAGCCACTTCTTTGATGGCTTTTTCAGCTTTTTCCCAGTTTTCGTTGCTTCCGATGTATTTCTCGGGGTTGTTAGGATCACGTAAGCTCACCTGTGCCAAGAAATCGGGGAAATTCAGGGTTTTGAAAATATACAATACCAAGTCGATCACTTTTCCAACTTCCTCCTTCACTTGGTCGTGGGTACAGAAAATGTGGGCATCGTCTTGGGTAAATCCACGTACACGAGTCAAGCCATGCAATTCTCCTGTTTGCTCATAACGATAAACAGTTCCGAATTCAGCTAGTCGCAATGGAAGATCACGATACGACTTTGGTTCTGCTTTGAAAATTTCGCAGTGATGCGGGCAGTTCATCGGTTTCAACATATACACTTCGCCTTCGGCAGGGGTGGTGATAGGCTGGAAACTGTCTTTGCCATATTTGGCCCAGTGGCCGCTGGTTTCATACAATTCTTTGGAGCCGATATGCGGAGTAATTACCTGCACATAACCCATTTTGCGTTGAGCATTGGTAAGGAATGACGTCAAACGCATGCGGAGGTCGGCACCTTTTGGCAACCATAAAGGGAGACCGCTTCCTACTTTTTGTGAGAAATGGAACAATCCCAATTCCTTACCCAATTTGCGGTGATCGCGTTTTTTGGCTTCTTCCAAAAGCACCATGTATTCGTCCAACTCACTTTGTTTTGGGAAAGTGATAGCGTAGACACGCGTCAACATTTTGTTCTTTTCGTCACCACGCCAGTAGGCACCGGCTACGTTGAGCAACTTGGCTGCTTTGATAAAGCCCGTGTGCGGGATATGCGGACCACGGCAGAGATCGGTGAATTGACCTTGTGTGTAAAACGTAATATCACCATCGTTCAAACCGTCGATCAGTTCCAATTTATAGGGATCGCCTTTCTGTTCGAAATACGAAATAGCATCTGCTTTGCTCACAGACTTGCGAACGAATTCGCTTTTGGTACGCGCCAATTCGAGCATTGTTTTTTCAACTTTGGCGAAATCAGCCTGCGAAAATTCGGTATCACCAAAGTCAACGTCGTAATAGAAACCGTTTTCGATGGGTGGACCGATGGCCAATTTCACACCTGGGTAGTGACTTTCAAGAGCCTCGGCCATCAAGTGAGCTGAGCTGTGCCAAAACGTGCTTTTACCGTTGAGGTCATTCCAGGTCAAAAGTTTGAGTAAACTGTCTTTTTCAATGGGGCGATTAGCATCTACAATTTCGCCATTGACTTCGGCGCTGAGCACGTTGCGGGCTAGGCCTTCAGAAATGGAACTGGCTACTTGCATAGCTGTGGTTCCGTGTTCTACCTGACGAACACTTCCGTCGGGTAGAGTAATGTTGATCATCATAAGTGAGTTGAGTTTAGTCACTCGCCCATACAACAGGCGAATGCGGGTGCAAAAATAGCGCAATTCAAGCGCTTTTAGGACGCTTTCAACGCGATTATCCTAAAATGGATGCGATATTAGGTTTAAAATAATGTTCGCTCTTCATCACCTTGCCGTCTTCACGATAAATCGGCTGACCGTTGGAGTCGAGTTTGCTCATATTGCTGCGCTGAATTTCTTCAAAAACGGGAGCAATTTTTTCTTGCAAACCATGTGCGTTGATAGTGCCACAGAGGATGTACAACATATCGCCAAGGGCATCGGCAATCTCAACGATATCACCATTCTTCACCGCTTCTAGATATTCTTCATTTTCCTCTTTCATGAGGTTAAAACGCAATTCGAATTCTTTGGTGGGAATATCGGCAGTTGGCGCCGTACGCACAGGCAGTCGAAATGCATCATGAAAAGAGCGCACGTGATTGATAGTGGTTTCGAGGGTTAATTTTTTTTCTTCCATGGGTTTGAATTTGTTGGGGTGAAATTAAGTAAAAGTGACAGCTTGGCGCAAACAGGCAAAAGAGAGCCGATCACTATTTGGACTCCAGAAGAATCGTTAGCGGTATCATTATAATTTTGATTAGTTATGACGTGCAGTAAAATTGACGTAATTCGTATAAACGAGCCTTTTTTTGGTTATCTTTACTCTAGCTAAAAGGCACTAACCGAGAAACTACACCTACTTGTGTAGTTCAAATCACTACTACCTGCTCCGTCATTTGAACGCCTCTTTCATTGCGCACCATGTAAGTTGACGTTTCTCCTCTTGCCTGCATGTATCGATTAAAATTAGATTGGGTCGACTGGGA
>JBDKJN010000391.1:0-6380 GCA_039796595.1 Bacteroidota bacterium | reverse complement strand
GAAAATTACCTTCAATTCTTGTTTTTCATAATGGAAGTCAACAAGTCCAGATGTGGTAATTGTTTCTTCAAATTCCACTTTGGTTTGAGCTAAAGTCTCAGGTGCAATGCTCACTAAAAAGTGATAAGCTTCGATGATAGCCGTGCTCTTTGCTTCAGCTTCGAGTTTCAATTCTTCGCTATCATAAACTTTATCTGGATGCGATTCTTTCATCGCATTGCGATAAATGGTTTTTAATTCCTTTAGATCAACATCTTTAGTTACACCTAAAAGTTTGCGGTAGTCATTGATTTTTTTCATGGTCTTGCCTCTTTTTTTAAAAAGGGGTGCAAAGATACATGCTATCATTAAAAAAGACCGCCAAAGCAGTCTTTTTTAATTCGTTATATATAAATATTGGCAAAACCCTAGGGTCTATAGGCAAGGCATTATTGTTTAATGCCAACCAAATCAAACATAAATGCATATTCCAAAGCAATTTCTTTGAGTGCTTCGAATCGACCGCTCTTACCACCATGTCCTGCGTCCATATTGCACCAGAACAACAATTGATTGTTGTCTGTTTTCATTTCGCGCATTTTAGCGATGTATTTAGCGGGCTCCCAGTATTGCACTTGTGAATCCCAATATCCTGAAGTCACCAAAATATTCGGATAATTTTTTGCCTCAATATTGTCATAGGGAGAATACGATTTCATGTAGTCGTAGTATGCCTTTTCCTTTGGATTGCCCCATTCATCGAACTCGAAAGTTGTCAATGGAATGGTTTCATCCAACATGGTAGTAACCACATCCACGAAAGGAACGGCACTTACAATTCCTTTGAAAAGATCTGGGCGCATATTAGTGATCGCACCCATAAGGAGTCCACCTGCGCTACCGCCCATGGCAAATAGTTTTTCCTTGTTGGTGTATTTATTCGCCACCAAATGTTCAGCGCAAGCAATAAAATCAGTAAATGTATTTTTCTTCTTCAATAGTTTGCCATCCTCATACCAGTGACGCCCCATCTCTTGACCACCACGAATGTGAGCAATGGCAAATACAAATCCGCGATTGAGCAACGATAGGCGAGTTGAGCTAAAACCAGCATCCATTGTAGCACCATAGCTGCCGTATGCGTAAAGCAATAATGGAGCTTGTCCATCGAGTTTTGTTCCTTTTTTGAATACCAGCGAAATTGGAACCAAGGTGCCATCTGATGCCTTGGCATACAAACGCTCGCTCTGATATTGGTTCGGATCATGCCCACCAACTACTTCTTGCTGTTTCATCAATTTGCGCTCACGAGTCTCCATATTGTAGTCATATGTGCTCGAAGGCGTGGTCATACTGCTGTATCCGAATCGAAGAACATCAGTGTTGAAATCAGGATTTCCACCCGTACCTGCAGTGTAAGCAGGATCATTAAAGCTGATGTAATGCTCACTACGATCAGACCAACGAATAACGCGCAGTTGTGTTAATCCGTTTTTACGTTCATCAACTACGAGGTAGTTCTTGAAGATTTCAATTCCTTCCAGCAACACATCGCTGCGATGGCCTATCACCTCCTTCCAGTTTTCTTTGCCTGTGGTGGCCTCAGAAGTTTCCATCAATCGGAAATTTTTTGCTTGCCAGTTGGTTGTGATATAGAATTTGTCGCCAAAATGGTCAATGCTATATTCCAATTCGCGTTCGCGAGGTTGAATTACTCTAAACTGACCTGTTGGATTGTTTGCTTCGAGCACGCGATATTCTGTGCTCATGGTCTGACTGCTGCCAATGACCATGTATTTTTTGCTTTTGGTTTTGTAGACAAAGCATGAGAATTCTTCATCTTTTTCTTCGAAAACCAATTCATCTAAGCTTTGGTCTTTGCCCAATGTGTGACGCCAGATTTGAAACGCACGCAATGTCGTAGGATCTTTTTTCACATAGAACACATGTTTAGAGTCACCAGCCCATACAGGTGCGCCTGCCAATCCTTCCAAGACGTCTTTGAACGGCTCGTTGGTCTTTAGGTTTTTGAATCGTGCGGTGTAAATGCGACGGCTTACCACGTCTTCGGCATAACACATCAAATTGTTGTCATCAGACACATCATATCCGCCGAGTGCCCAGTAGTCCTTTCCCTCAGCCATCGCTGGGCCATTGATCAGTATTTCCTCTACGCCGGTTTCCATGCTTTCATTTTTGCGGCAATAGAATGGATAGTCTTTTCCAGCTTCAAAACGGGTATAATACCAATAGCCATTGTCCTTTAGAGGCAAACTTTGATCAGTCTCTTTAATGCGACCTTTCATTTCCTCAAACAATTTCTTCTGGAAGTCTTCGGTATGTGCTAGTGTCGATTTGGTGTAAGCATTTTCAGCATTCAGATAGTCCAATACTTTTTGTGTTTGAGCATCTGGTTTCTCAGCATTCTTCTGTTCGTCGCTGAGGCGCATCCAATAATAATTATCGATTCGGGTATCGCCATGTTCTGTAATGGCATAGGATTGCTTTTCGGCCATAGGGGGTTTCTTTGGGGTTGTTGTTGAACTGGTTTCTGTCATTTTCTTTGTTCCACAAGCAGCGGCGAAAATAAGCAGGACTGCTCCTGCCATAGAAAGAAGTCTATTCATAGGTGTGATTTGTTTGGCTGCAAGGTAGTTGTTTCGTCCATTTCAAACCTACCGTTCATCCATTTTTAAAGCATTGCCCAAAAAGACAACAGCAACTTTCTTGCACGCGATGTAGATCATGGGGTCCAAATGTGAGTGTTGATCTACAGCTGTTAATTTAGAAACTCACAGATAAGCCCAGTGTATAGGTGTATTTATCCGTTTTACTGGTCTTGGTGTTAAAAGAGATTTCTTCTTCGCTTGTTATCACAACACTTTCGCCATCTACATAAGTGGCTGATCCTCCCACTAAATTCTCAAATCGCATGTCCAGGAACAGATGATTGGTCATGCGAATCCGCATACCGGCAGCCCAACTGTAAAACACAGTCATGTCGAATTGTTGAGTTTGTGCATTGTTGCCTTCGCTATACCCTGTATTATCCGAGATAACATTAATGGTGGTTTTTGTGCGAAAGGTCTCAATACCTGCTGACAAATCACCATATGGCTGAATCATGCCATTAAAAGGACGCAGACGACCGACCATTGCAAATCGATTGGCATTGCTATTCAAATACAAGGTTCCATTCTCATAAATAGCATCACCCATCTCGTCTGTCCCGATATATACGCTGATTTCCTCACTTTTGGATCCCATACTGTTCCAGGTAAAGGCACCTCCAAATTCAATGGGCATGAGTCGATTCACGGGAATCAATAGATTACCTGAAAGACCAAATGGGACACCGTTATATACGTTAGCGAACTCGCCAATAGGCTGAGCTCCCTGCAAACCAAGAGATAGTGTCGGGGTTCGTTGAGCTAAAACGGACTCAACGATTGCGATCATCACTGCTATGAAGAGTAGTCGTCTTTTCATGGTCATCCTGTTTATGATCTCTCAGGTGCGAAACACCGTTGAAATCGTTTCTTGTTTGCTGATTTCCAAGCATTGTGCCACGGAGCAAAAATATGCATTTAAAAGTTTGAACCGCTTTTCTGCCAATCTTTAACAAAGGTTATCATAGGTGCGTTATCCGCAAGCTGCTCGTGAAAAATCATAAGCTATAAGGATGGTTGCCATTGTTTTTTCAATAGATTGCGTTGCGAAAATCAAACATTAAATATGGAAGAACGCCCTCTTATTATTGTTACTGGAGCCAATGGTCAATTGGGTCAAGCCTTCAGATACATTGCGCCTGCGTTCAAAGACATAGAGGTCGTTTTTTTGGATCGTTCTCAATTGGACATAACCAATGCCAAGCAATGCCGCAAGGTTTTAGAACAGTGGATGCCAGATGTGGTAATCAACTGCGCCGCCTATACCAATGTGGAGAAGGCAGAAGATGAACCAGAGATAGCTTTAATGCAAAACGGCACGGCTCCCGCGTTTTTGGCTGTCGCCTGCGCTGGTGTGGATGCGCTTTTGATCCATTTCTCAACGGATTATGTTTTTGATGGCTCAAAACAAACGGCCTATCTGGAGACGGATGGCGTGCAGCCTATTTCCTCCTACGGGAATTCAAAATTAGCTGGCGAAAGAGGGGTGAGTACTTCTGGCTGCGAACACTGGATTTTTAGAGTGGCATGGTTGTACTCCCCGTATGCACATAATTTCTACAAAACCATGCTGCGTTTTGGCAAAGAGAGGCCAGAGTTAAAGGTGGTGGCCGACCAATTCGGTGCGCCGACCAATGCGGTAATACTCGCTCAAGATATCATGAAACTTTGCCACAAATGGCTCTACGATGATCAATTTCAAATGGGCTCAGGTGTTTATCATTATGCGCACAACGGGCGCACATCTTGGCACGGATTCGCTGCAGAAATAATGAAAGAGAGTGGACTTCAGACAGTGGTTTTACCTGTAACCACGGAGGAGTTTCCAACTAAGGCGCGTCGTCCGAAAAGTTCTCTTTTAGACGCATCTTTGTTTTTTAATTCAACGGGCCTTTCACCAGTGGAATGGACTGAAGCTCTAAAACAATGCATTCAATTGCATCATCAAATTGATAATTTACAGCAATGACAAATAACGCTGAAGAAATACGCGCAAAGGCGCAAACCTGGATTGATTCGGAAGTAGTAGACGCTGAAACCAAATCAACTATTCGTAAATGGATCGATAATGATCCCAAAGAATTGACAGAGGCTTTTTACAGCGATCTGGAATTCGGAACAGGCGGATTACGCGGTATCATGGGTGTAGGAACCATGCGCATGAACAGATATACCGTTGGCATGGCCACGCAAGGGCTTGCTAATTATTTAAAGGCGCAAGGTTGGAGCGAAATCCATGTAGCTATAGCACACGATTCGCGGAATAACTCTCCATTTTTCACCCAGACTGCGGCCCAGGTACTTTCTGCAAACGGAATCCATGTGCATGTATTCAGCGATCTTCGCCCAACTCCTTTGTTGTCTTATGCTGTTCGTCACCTCAATGCACACGCTGGTATCGTGGTAACGGCTTCCCACAATCCCAAAGAGTACAATGGCTATAAGGTCTATTGGAACGATGGTGCGCAGGTTCTTCCTCCAAATGACAAAGGCATCATTGCCGAGGTGAGAAGAATAACATCACCAGATCAGGTCAATTTTAATGGCGTGTCCGAACGCATTCATACCATAGGGCCGGAGATTGAGGCGGCGTATGAAGTCGATGTTAAGAGTTTGATCACAGCCGGTGATGCAATTCGACAAGCCAAGGATGTTTCTATAGTTTATACGGCTTTGCACGGCGCTGGTATCACCATGGTTCCGCCGATGCTCAAAGCTTTAGGCTTTGAGAATGTCGCTTTGGTTGAGGCGCAGTCTATTCCGGATGGAAATTTTTCTACAGTTCAGTCACCAAATCCTGAAGAACGTGAAGCACTGTCGATGGCACTTGAATTGGCTGATAAACTTGACGCCGATATGGTGTTGGGTACTGATCCAGATACCGATCGTGTGGGTTTGGCGATACGTGATAATCGTGGCCAATTAATGCTTCTTAATGGCAATCAGGCAGCATGTATCTTGGTGTATTTCCAATTGTGCCAATGGCAAAAAAGTCAACGCCTGAATGGTGCTCAGTACATTGCCAAAACTATTGTAACAACGGATTTGCTCACGCGAATGGCCGCCGACTTTAAGGTGGATTGTTACGAAACGCTCACAGGCTTTAAATACATTGCTGAGGTCATTCGTCGCTTTGAAGGTCAATCAGTGTTCATTGCTGGTGGCGAAGAAAGTTATGGTTATAGTGCTGGTGAATTTGTTCGTGATAAAGATGCTGTTTTGTCTTCGGTATTATTTTGTGAAATTGCCGCTTGGTGCAAGGCCAATAAGTCTTCTATGTTTGATTTGCTTATGGAGATCTATGGTAAATACGGTCTCTTCCACGAATATTTATTAAGTCTCACCATGAAGGGATTGGATGGATTACAGCAGATCCAACAAATGATGACTGATCTGAGAGCTACCCCTCCAAAAGAACTTGGTGGATCTCCTGTGGTAGAAATTCGAGATGTGCAAAACGACACGGTCACGGACTTGATAACTGGCCAGACCACAAAGATGAATTTGCCATCTTCCAATGTCTTGCAATTCATTTTGGAGGATGGAAGTAAAATTTCTGCTCGGCCTAGCGGTACTGAGCCAAAAATCAAATTCTATTTTTCGCTCCGAACGACCTTTGCTCCAACAGACGATTACCATAGTAAAGCCGCAGAAATGCAAGTGCGAATTGATGCGATCTGCAAAGCTCTAAATCTGAAGTAGTGACTTGGCTTTCAAATAATTAAATTGATT
>JBDKJN010000390.1:0-6938 GCA_039796595.1 Bacteroidota bacterium | reverse complement strand
ATAAGTCATCATGGGCGGCTCAAAAACGAACGCTCGGCGCATTAGATGAAATGCGCTCTGCTTATAGCCTGGCGAGCAAAGTGACAAAAAAGAGAGCTATTTCTTGGGACAAACGCCATCAGGTGTGGCAGAAGCAAATTGATGGGATTAAATACAAACAGGGCACGAAGGAGGGCATTACCTGGCAGGAACAGGACAGTTTGTTGCAGGTGTTAATCCATCGTTGGGACAGTCCAATGACGCAGATGAATTCGTTCAATGCTCAACTCTCGCAATTGTGCGATAATCAGTATACCCAACTGATGGATGTTGATTCAAGCGATTTATTTATAACGACAATATTACAAATGCAGGTGCTACGCCGCCGCGCTTTGGATGATCTGGATTACGCCATGGTTTACAGGGATAGCTTGATAACGAGGGGATATGCACTTCGTTTGCGACAGATACAGGGCATGCAAACCGCCGAAAATTCAAAACTCCTTAAGCAGTTATTAAAACAGCAAAAAACACTAATGCAAGAGATGCAACGGCAGGCACGACTACACAAAAGCCAATGTCAGAAATGGACAAACATACTTGGAAATACCCAGCGAAGGGAACAAAGGGTAAATGATTTCTCAGAACGATATGCTGCATCGGCGGGTCAATTGAAAGAGTTTAATCTTAAAGCGAGCGACATCTCGTTTACCATTGCAAAGGCGCGCCCTGAACTGAGGCGGGGATTGCTGATTGAACGCAGGCTGCATCAAAGAGATCACAACCTTGAATTGAAGTGTCATGCATTTCGATCTGAACAAATCAATGATCGTTATCACAGTGTTTATTCGGTAATCAAAACTCCGCAACGGTTGAGTTCACGACGAATAAAACTGTTGGACAACGACATCAAACGACTGAAAGCCGACACAAAGAAGGGAAAACAGTAAAGATGAAATCAAGTTTCAGGTGCGAACACAGGTTTTATTCCTTGTTGGGTTTTGACATATAACGCAATTTTTCACTCCTTCCTTTTTTAAAGACGTTGCGTTCGGCGATTTTTCCTTTGCGCATCAAACGCTGTTCTTCTATTGGCAGCGCTGCTATATCCTTGCAATCCTGACTACAACAATTATTCATCTCACTCTTACAATGGTCGCATTGAATGAACAGGATATGGCAGGCCTCGTTAGCGCAATTGGTATGAATGTCGAATGGACTACCACATTGATGACAAACAGCAATAACATCATCACTGATGCGTTCGGCCATACGTTCATCAAACACAAAATTGACTCCCTTGAATTTGTTATTCAGGCCTTGTTCTTTCGCATCACGTGCATACTTTATGATTCCACCTTCGAGTTGGTGAACATTAGAAAACCCTTTGTATTTGAGGTAGGCACTTGCTTTTTCACATCGAATACCTCCCGTACAGTACATCACTATGTTTTTCTCTTCTTGCCCTTTGAGCATGTTTTCCACCGATATGATTTCTTCTCGGAATGTATCAACATCTGGTAAAATGGCATTTTCGAAATGACCAACCTCACTTTCGTAGTGATTGCGCATATCGATCAGTACGGTGTTGGGATCGTCGGTCAATGCGTTGAAAGCTGCGGCATCCAGATGCACACCGGTATTGGAAGGGTCGAATGTGGGATCTTCGATACCATCGGCAACAATTTTTTTGCGCAACTTTACAATCAGTTTGAAGAAGGCACGATCATCACTTTGCACTGCCGTATTCAATCGAACCTGGTTCAACCATGGGATGCTAAATAAATGCGTTTTGAAAGCTTCGAAAAGCGATTTTGGAACACTTATTTGGGCATTGATGCCTTCAGCTGCGATATAGGTTCTACCCAAAATTCTAAGGTCTGACCATTCCGCAAACAGCTGATCACGGAAACCTTGCGGGTCAACAATCTGATGATACTTGTAGAAAGACACCGTGAGGCGTGGCTCAGCATGTTGCTGAATTTGCTCCTTTAAGATGCGTCGATCCACGGTGTTGTGCAATTTTTTCATGAGGTACAATCGTAGGTTATACGTTCGATGTAAAATGCCAATGGCCGATGGGTCCAAATGGGGTGCAAAAATACACCGATCATTGATTTGTGGCAAGCTGATTCTTGTCAGGCTCAAATGTTAAGGAACGTCAAATGGGTTTTGGTAAATACGAAAACTATCTATTGCCCGTTGTCGGTTGTGTAAGGCGTGCCAAAATCGATGCTCAGCAGAAAAAATAGCCGATTGTTCGACTGATTTCGATGAAGATGGATTTAAGGGGGCTAAAAAAATGTGGAAGGGGAGGTTTTTCGTCTTACTTTAGTTAAACCGAGGAAAATACAGATTTGAACATGTTGGAATTATGTAAGCAAGTCCTTTTGAAAGTCAGTTTCGATCGGCTGTTGTTTCGCAAGGAGCTCACCAAAGCGATTCGGTGGGTAAAGGGAGAGGAATTGATTCAACTCAAGAATTGGTGCCTCGACCAGTTTGGCGAAAAGTACCGTGAATTGATTGTACTTTCATTTAAGCCCGCGCTGGCCTAACAAGCAGTCTAGAGATTGCAAAAAAATGAAACAATGTTGAACCTGCCCCCACTTTCGTGGGGGCTTTTTTTGGGGCCTATTTGGATGTTCATGGAGTTTGGACTTAAGAAAAATGCATTGTTCGAGGTAGACCCTTGTATTTTTGTCGAATGGAAAAAGAGATCGTCAATAAAGTAGCAGCGAGTGGTTTGGTCACCATCGAATTAGAGCGCTTCCTACCAACCAATGCACGTAAAAGCATTGATCTTGCCGATCAGTTGTTTCAGGGGTTGATATTGCGCGAGAAGGATTTTAGAGCTTGGTTGGCCGAACATCCGTGGACCAATTACACTGACTGTGATGTGCATGTATATTGTTCGGCCGACGCCATAGTTCCCCAGTGGGCATTCATGCTGGTGGCCGTACAACTTGCACCTATTGCACATCGCGTCATTCAGGGCGACGCAAGGACCTTAGAAGTTATTATTGCTCACGAAATGGTAAATCCGATATTAGCGGACGATTATCGAGATGCGCGAGTAATCATCAAAGGTTGCAGCGACGCATCTATCAATGGTCATGCATACACTTTGCTTACTGCCAAGTTGCAGCCTGTGGTCAAAAGTTTGATGTTTGGCGAGCCGTGCAGCACGGTTCCATTATACAAACGTCCTCAATAAGCGCGAGCATTTACACCACGCATATAATTGATAAAGGCTTTATTCACCACCTTGTTTCCTCCGGGAGTCGGATAGTCGCCTGTAAAATACCAATCACCGGTGTGGTTTGGACACGCATCATGAAGCCCCTCAATGGTTTGGAAAATGACTTCCACTTTAGCTTGAATTCCTTCGGGAGTCACCAGTTGAGCGATTTTGTTAGAAATCTCATCGGGTGTAAATGCGTCATATATTTCTTTGACGTAATTCTTCACAGTCTCCTTGGCAGCAAATTCTTGGTCTTCGCATTTGCGCAAAACAGCCGGGAAAACAAGATCGTAAGTGCCGCGTTCTTTGTGCAGCGCACTTGCCGCTTGAAAGGCTACGAAATCACCAAGTTTGGCCATATCAATACCATAACAATCTGGATAGCGGATTTGTGGTGCGGAGGAGGCGATCACGATTTTTTTCGGACCCAATCGATCAAGCATTTTTATGATTGATTTTTTGAGTGTTGTACCGCGAACAATACTATCGTCTATCACTACAAGAGAATCTACTCCGCGTTCGACTGCACCGTGGGTAACATCGTATACACTTTCGACCATTTCATCGCGAGCACTGTCTTGCGTGATGAATGTTCGAAGTTTAACATCCTTGATGGTGATTTTTTCTAAGCGAGCACGTTTGCGCAAGATGATTTCAAGATCTTCTGCCTTAACGGGCGACGGGAGTTTGCTGATCGCTTCGATTTTTACATCATTGAGGTGATCCTCTAGTGCCTTCATCATGCCATAAAACGCGGTTTCAGCAGTATTTGGGATGAAAGAAAAAACAGTATGATCCAGATCGTAATTCGATGCTTTCAAAAGCTGAGGAACGATGTTGCGACCTAGTTTTTGACGCTCTTTATAAATTTCACTATCGTTTCCACGTGAGAAATAGATACGTTCGAATGAACATGATTTTTTCGCCTTGGGTTCACGAATTTTCTTGATTGCGCTTGTGCCGTCTTTTTTAATGATATAAGCGTGACCAGGGAGCAATTCATGAATATCCTCTTCTTTAGCTTTGAATGCTGTTTGGATGGGTGGACGTTCGCTGGCTACGACACAAATCTCATCATCCTCATACCAATAGGCCGGACGAATACCATTGGGGTCACGCAGTACAAATGCATCACCATGTCCCATCAATCCAACCATCGCATAACCGCCGTCGAAATCACGAGAAGCGCGCGACAGCACGCGTTGAACGTCGATGTGTTGCGATATTTTTTTAGTAATTTCTACATTGCTGTACCCCTGTTGTTTGTAGAGATCAAAAAGATGTTGGTTTTCTTCATCGAGAAAGTGGCCGATTTTTTCCATCACCGTTACGGTGTCTGCCTTCTCTTTCGGAAACTGACCGAGTTCAATCAACAAGTCGAAAAGCTCATCAACGTTGGTCATATTAAAGTTTCCTGCCACCACCAGGTTGCGCGTCATCCAGTTGTTTTGACGCAAGAATGGATGGCAATTTTCAATACTATTTCCGCCGTAGGTGCCATAGCGAAGATGCCCAAGGAAAACTTCTCCCATAAAGGCAAAATTTTCTTTGAGGTATTGCGCATCCTTTAGCTTTTCAGGCTGTTTCTGTTGCAATTCCTCGAAACGAGCCATGACCTTTGCAAATACGTCGCGAATAGGCTGGCTATCGTTGCTTCGGATTCGGCTGATGTATTTTTTGCCGGGTTCCGGATCCAGTTTGATATTGGCCAAACCAGCGCCATCCTGCCCTCTATTGTGCTCTTTTTGCATCAATAGATACATTTTGTTTAGGCCGTAAAATGCTGTTCCGTACTTATCGGTGTAGAATTGGAGCGGTTTTTTTAGCCTAAGAAGGGCTATTCCGCATTCGTGCTTGATAGCATCACTCATATGTTTTCTGCCATTTAAAGCAGTCTGTGTCTGTGAGGGGAAAATTCCGGGTGCAAAACTAAGGCAGAGCATACCATTTTTCCTAAAGTTATTGTTCACCATAAAATTTTTCTTGCTGATTATCAATGAAATAAAAAAAATATTGAAAATTTTTATGGAATCGTGCTACCTATTTCATCTTACATATAGAAACAGAAATTAGTATGTTAAAAATCCAATTCATCTTATGCAACGCACTCGCATTAATGATCGGAGTCTGCACCCTGGCGCAAACCACGGGTGAAATTCACGGAAAAGTGTTGGACGAAACAGGCCAGCCCGTTCCGGGAGTTATTGTAACTGCTTCTGTAGGAGATCGCATCATCGGATCAACTACAGACGAAAATGGTAAATACCGCATTAAGCCTCTCGATGGTGGGGTGTATGTGGTGACAGTGAAGGCAAATGGTTTTTCTGATTATGTATACGAAGCCATTCGTGTAGAGCCAGACAAAATCGCTTTGGTGGACGAAACGCGGTTGTCCTTGGAAAAGATCACCGGTCCTGTAATCAGGGTCACACCGACAGTGAAGTTGATCAGATACGATGCGGATATGATTCAAACCATATCAGCCGAAGATTTGAAGAATAATGCGTCAGCACCTGCTGGTGATATTAATAAAATAGTATTGTCGGCATTCTCGGATATCAAGGCTTCTCCAAATGGAGATGAGTTATATTTCAGAGGCAGTCGCGCAGGAAGTGTACTCTATTTCGTGGACGGCATGAAAATCCGCGACAATAGCCTCACTATTCCTACAAGTGGTATTAGTTCGTTGAGTGTTTATACTGGTGGAATGCCTGCCAAGTATGGCGATACAACGGGCGGAGTGATTGTGATACAAACTAAAAATTACCTTCAAGAGCTTTATAAAAAGCAAAATCAATAGTATCGTTGAACAAAGGTTAGCAACCAATGGAATGATGGTGAAACGTTGCCATCATTCTATTGTAACCTATCTTAGAGGAATTATTAATGAAATAAAAGAAAAAAGAAATAGTGTTTTTTAGAAAAGACATATCCAAAATGACCGACAACGAATTGTTGTTGCGCTATCGCCAGGATGGTGCACCACAATGGGTTGGTGAACTGTATGTAAGATACAGTCACCTGGTGTTTGGTGTATGTTTAAAATACCTACGCGATAAACATAAATCTCAGGATGCCACGATAGCGATTTTTGAAAAGTTAATGACAGATCTGAGACAGCGAGAAGTAGCGACCTTTCAACATTGGTTGTATACGGTTACGAAGAATCATTGCATGCAAATTTTTCGCAATGAAAGTAGGGAGCTTACACGTGTAGATGAAATTGGCGAAGAGACCGATCAAACGCGCGAGGAGGAATGGATCGCGATGCAGTTGAGAGAAGAAGGTTTACGCGCGCTTGAAAGAGCAATTGAGAGGTTAAACATTCCGCAAAGAACTTGCGTACAAATGTTTTATCTCCAGCAGAAGTCTTATAAACAGATATCAACGACCACAGGTTATACCGAAGGTGAGATAAAGTCGTATTTGCAAAACGGCCGAAGAAATTTAAAATCAATGATGCAAAACGCATAAAGATGAGTGAGAGATTAGAACATAACGCCCTACCTGACCTAAAAGAGCTCCAGCAGTTCCAAGATGGAACGTTATCGCCCGAGCGTATGCAGGAGATTCGTTCAATAGCGGATGAAAATCCGTTGTTGCGCGAATCACTCGAGGGGTATGCCGCCACAAGCGTATTTCTGCCGATGCCCGGATTCGAGCAAACGGGGCTGGCTCAATTGAAAATTGCAGCCGCGACCGGTAAAGGAGCAGCAGC
>JBDKJN010000389.1:0-6872 GCA_039796595.1 Bacteroidota bacterium | reverse complement strand
TTCACGAATCCTGAAAACGCCATTCCCTAAGCTATCGTATCGTATTTCAGATGTTTTAGGATGCCAGTCTACTGTCTGCTCAAAGGCATTGTTGCGGAATAAATAGGACATTTGATAAATCGGCAGTGCAACATCCAATGGTAGCGGATAAGCGTCAGTTCCGTCCAAATAGTCATGGAGAACGTCGATATCTAAAATTGAATTTTTGGTCCCCGATTGACTGGGTAAAAGCAAATTATAGCAGAGAAGAACCGCCCTATCTGCTGGTGGAACGCCCATTTTGTCGGGGAATTTATACGGATACAAACGCAAGGTGATTGAAACCTTGCCTTGGTATTTTTGCTTAATCGCAGCGATCAATTCATGATATCGTTGTGCTGTACTTTCTGTCCAATCACAATCTATTTGTAGCTCATCGAACTTTACGTCCCTATTCCAATAAGTTGAGGCTTTACCATATGCAAATTTGACAATTTGGTCAGCCAGCAATGCAACATCCAATTTCTTGTATTTTAATACTTCATTACGGATAAAAACGACTGGAATGACTTGCCTAGCGGGTATGTTCTTCTTGACATCTTCGTCACTTCTCAAGCGCCATAAGCCGACCTCGCTAACCGATGCAGGAACAGGCCCAAGGACAGAATCCATTTCAACCTCAAATAATTTCACAAATACCTTTGAAACTTTGAGATGATTCAACGTAGAGTCTATGCGATAAGAATATTCGAAATCGGCAGATTTCCAATAATACATGCCGTGATTGATGTGGCGTTCTGGTGGTGAACAGGCAAACAACGCAAACATTCCGGCAAAAAGCAGAAGTTTGATCGGCACAAATAATGCGCTTCGGTTTTTCCTTGACATGTGGCAGGCTCCACTTGAGAGCACTCATAGAAACTGATAAATGATCGCCTTAGTATGTGAAGAATAAAATATTTTTTGTTTCGTTTCACATCGCCGAAACCCAACACCTTACAAGAGGATTAAAATTACTAAACACACCATAAAACACTTCGACTATATCTACCTAGGAATACTCTCGAACACTCCGTCAATCTTGCGATAAATGCAAAATAAATCGTGAAACTCCATTGCGATTGGAGGTTCTATTTACTGTGAAAAAGTGCTTAAGAGTGGGAACAAAAAGTATATTATTGGACAATTTTATTCCTAAGCATTTCTTCCGCTGCTCGCAAATCTTTGCCCAGGTCGCGATCCACATCCATGAAAGGAACTACAGCACGCAGTTCGACGAACATTTCTTCGACCGCTTTGGATGAGGTCAATGGCCTTCTGAATTCTAACGCTTGCGCCGCAGTACACCATTCGATGGCCACAATTCGAATAACGTTATCCAATACCTCAACGCATTTGACCGCACCATTTGCACCCATGCTTACATGATCTTCCTGTCCGTTGCTGCTGTCTATTGAATCCACAGATGATGGCGTACACAATTGTTTATTGGCCGAGGCGATTGCCGCCGCAGCATATTGGGCAATCATAAATCCACTGTTGAGACCCGCGTCGTTGGCCAAGTATGCTGGATACCACGATGTACCCGCCATAAATTTATACACACGGCGCTCGCTGATGCTGCCGATCTCCGACAACGCTATGGCCAAATAGTCCAACACCTGCGCCAAAGGTTCGCCATGAAAATTACCTCCAGAGATGATAAGATCTTCATCCGGGAATATTATTGGATTATCGGTAACCGCGTTGATCTCGGTTGTACAAACTTCTTCGGCATGGCGCAAAGCACCGTATGAAGCACCTAACACTTGCGGCATGCAACGGAAACTATATGGATCCTGAACACGTGGTTTCTCCATTTCGCGAATTGGACTTCCACTCAACAATTGACTCATTCGCTCTGCAACGTATTGTTGGCCATCATGAGGACGTACTCGATGAGTATGCGGCCAGAATGGTTCGATACGTGCGTCAAATGCTTCCATACCTATAGCAGCTACTGACAAGGCCTGATCAAACAATTTCTTGCCCATGCAAACCGTATACACTAAGTGTGCAGACATGAACTGGGTGCCATTGATCAATGCTAAACCCTCTTTAGAAGCTAAGCGAACTGGTCGAAATCCTGTCCATTCAGCGGCATCCGCTGTTGACATGCGCTCACCATTGTACCACACTTCACCCTCGCCGATAATGGGCAAACATAGATTGGCCAATGGTGCTAAATCACCACTAGCCCCAAGTGACCCTCTGGAGTAGACAACGGGTGTGATCTGCATATTAAATAGATCAATCAATGATTGAACAGTACTCAATTGCACGCCGCTATGCCCGTAACTCAAACCTTGCACCTTGAGCAGAAGCATGAGACGAACAATGTCCTGATGCACCACATTTCCCATACCACATGCATGAGACCGCAACAAATTGTATTGCAATGTTTCCAAATCCTGCGCATCAATGGCTTGATCGCACAAGGAGCCGAATCCGGTGTTGATACCGTAAATCGGTTTCTTTGAACGGGGTATAGCTTCATTCAAATAGCGACGGCATTTTTCGATGCGCTGAATTGCCTCGTCGCTAAGAGCAATATATGATTTGGTTAGAACCAATTGCCAAGCCTGTTGTGGCTGTAGTTCCTGGCTTGGTGAGATATAATGGACGGCGTTCATTCTGTATACATTGTACGATGGCACGAACATACACCATGCTTTGGGAGTAGCGAAATGTTTTTATCCCCATTTTAACATGCCGCACACCTCTTCAAAACCCAGTAAAATCAATGCTTTCAAAATTTCTTCATTTTTTATTTGGAAATTCCAAAAAAATGCAACGTATCTTTGCAGCACCAAAAAAACAAAAAAATGGCTTTTAATTCAGTAGGTATGATGTGTTGTATGCACCACCAAAAGGGGGTCTGAAGCACATTGTCCAAACTTGACAAAATATTTTCAGAACCCCTCCACAAGAGGGGTTTTTTATTTTCAAAACACATGAACAACACATCGACATTTTCTTTCAAAAAGTCAACAACACAAAACGTTGTTATGCCTGCTATGCCCATGACCATGCGTATGTACATGCACATGTGTATGTGTATGTGTTGTCCACAACCCGCAGGCCAAAGGTATTTCGCTACGTAACACTACGTAAACGCATCTCCACTTCAAGGCCTGCTCTCAAGCAGGCCTTTTTCATTTCGCAAACTTTTAAATTTTATAATCATGTCAACGTATCAATTCGAAACACTTCAATTGCACGCCGGTCAGAGCGTCGATCCTGTCACCAAATCAAGAGCGGTGCCCATCTATCAAACCACCAGCTATGTCTTCGACAACAGCACGCACGCCGCCAATCTTTTCGGGTTAAAAGAATTCGGCAACATCTACACCCGCATCATGAACCCAACAACAGATGTGTTTGAGAAACGCATTGCAGCATTGGAAGGTGGAGTTGCTGCACTAGCTGTTTCAAGCGGTCAGGCTGCACAGTTCATCGCGCTCAACAATATTCTACAGGCTGGTGATAATTTCGTTACTACCTCTTACCTCTATGGTGGAACTTACAATCAATTCAAAGTACAATTCAAGCGCCTTGGCGTAGAAGCGCGTTTCGCGGACGGTGATGATGTTAAATCAATAGAATCCCTTATCGATGCCAAAACCAAAGCAATCTACTTGGAAACAATAGGCAATCCAGGATTCAATATTCCTGATTTCAGCGCAATCGCAGATTTAGCTCGCAAGCATGACATTCCACTGGTTGTCGACAATACCTTTGGCGCTGGTGGCTACCTCTTCCAACCACTACAGCATGGCGCGAATGTGGTAGTGGAGAGTGCGACTAAATGGATCGGTGGCCATGGCACCACAGTGGGTGGAGTCATCGTGGATGGAGGAAATTACAATTGGGGCAACGGCAAGTTCCCTCAATTCTCAGAGCCAAGCGAAGGTTATCACGGATTGATTTTCTCAGATGTTTTTGGTATCGACAATCCACTTGGACTTCCAAATATCGCATTCATCATTCGCGCCCGTGTCGAGGGATTGCGCGACTGGGGTGCATCTCAAGCACCATTCAACAGTTTTCTTTTGCTCCAAGGCTTGGAAACACTTTCACTCCGCGTACAGCGAACGGTAGACAATGCGTTGCAAATCGCTCGTTGGTTAGAAAAACTACCCGAAGTAGAATTCGTCAACTATCCAGGCTTACAATCCTCGCCGTATTACGATCGTGCGAATAAATACTTGCGCAACGGGTTTGGTGGTGTATTGAGTTTTAAACTCAAAGGTGGGGCAAAGGAAGCTGAGACAGTCATCAATTCATTGCAATTGATTTCCCACCTCGCCAATGTAGGTGATGCAAAAACCCTCATCATCCATCCTGCCAGCACTACACATGAACAGTTGACGGAAGCAGAGCAGCGAAGCGCTGGTGTAGTACCTGGTCTTCTGCGACTTTCGGTGGGCATTGAAAATGTACAAGACATACAATCCGATTTACTGCAAGCTATACGACAAATCAATGCAAATGCGCAACCACAACCAACCCATGAAGAAGTTTATTCATAGTGAAAGAGTTGTTTTGGAATCTGGGTTGGTACTTCCCCGGGTCGAGGTGGCCTACCACACGTATGGCCACCTCAACCCAAATGGGGACAATGTCATTTGGGTTTTTCATGCCTTAACAGCCAATAGCAATGTTCCTGATTGGTGGCCAGGTTTGTTTGGTGAAAAGCGGACACTGGATCCTTCGCGCTATTTCATTGTATGTGCAAACATCCTGGGTAGTTGTTATGGCACTACTGGCCCTTCCACAATAAACCCCGAAACCAATGAGCGCTATGGCTTGGACTTTCCCAACTACACCATTCGCGACATGGTCACCTTACATCGGTTGCTCGCGGAACATTTAGGAATACATAAAATAGCATTAGGTATAGGAGGATCATTAGGCGGTCAACAACTCCTGGAATGGGCGTGCATTGAACCCCACCGTTTTGAACACATTGTTGCCATTGCCACCAATGCTTGTCACAGTCCATGGGGTATAGCTTTTAATACCTCACAGCGCATGGCCCTGGAAGCAGACTCCGACTTTCACACCAATAAACCAAATGCCGGTCAAGATGGACTTCGTGCTGCACGTGCTATGGCATTGCTGAGTTACAGGCATTACGATACTTATGCGATGACACAAAAGGATGACTACTGCAAACGCAATGGCTTTTCTGCCGATAGCTATCAACGCTATCAAGGCGAAAAATTGGTGCAGCGATTTGACGCACACAGTTATTATCGACTCAGTCAGGCTATGGATAGCCATCACCTCGGAAGACATCGCAAGAGTGTTGAATCTGCTTTGCAGCGCATTCGGGCAAAGACGGCCATCATTGCAATAGACAGTGATTTGTTGTTCCCTGTCAAGGAGCAACTCTTGTTGGCCAACATGATTCCAGATGCCAAATTCCATATCGTACAATCGGATCATGGCCATGACGGATTTTTGATTGAAACCAATCGGATCAATCAGATTGTAATCGAATTCTTTAATTGTCATCAAATAAATAACACACCGAATAATCATTCGGTTAAAAAAGAAATACTATGAAAAATATAGGCCTCATTGGCTTTGGATGTGTAGGGCAAGGACTTGCGCGGTATTTTGAGCAACAACCACATCTCCCTTATCGTATCGCAGGCATTGCAATCAAACGAATTGGAATACCCCGGATAGAAACCGCCATCCCTATAACCTATAATCCTTACGAGTTGATTGAATCTGAGTCGATCGACCTGATTGTTGAAGTCATAGACGATGCAGATGCCGCTCTGAAATATGTTACTGCGGCTTTACTTGCAGGAAAAGATGTGATAACCGCGAATAAAAAAATGGTCGCCCGCAACTTAGGAGAACTGTTAGAATTGCAATCCCTAACAGGACGTCGTGTCTGGTTTGAAGCAGCAGTAGGCGGCAGCATCCCTATCATCAGTTTACTTGACGGCTATTACAAAGACGAGCCACTCATGCGCATTCGAGGTATACTCAATGGAACCAGCAACTATGTTTTGACAAAAATTTTCAATGAGAATCTGGATTATCAGCGCGCATTGCGTCAGGCTCAAAAACTGGGTTTTGCGGAAAGCGATCCAACCAATGATGTCAGCGGAAAGGATGCCTGGTATAAGAGTAAACTCCTCGCTTATCAAGCTTTTGGAGTAAACTTAAACCTCGACTCTATTTTTCACTATGGCATTCAATACCTCACACAAGATGACATTCGTTATGCACGCTCCAAAAACAAACGCATCAAATTGGTGCCTATCATTCTACCGACATTGCAAGGAATAGTCTCATGGGTTGTACCACAGTTCATTGGCATGAACGATCCGTTTTACGCCGTCGACAATGAATACAACAGTATTGAAATCGATGGACAATTTGTGGGCAAACAACATCTTACAGGCAAAGGAGCAGGTGCCTTGCCTACAGCAGGCGCCTTGTTTGGAGACATTCAAAGAGCCATTCGAAAAAGTGAGCTACCTCATCATTCAGGAACAGCCATTGCAGATCCGTCAGGCATTCAACTCGAAGTCTATATCCGCGACCGACAAGTCCTTTCCAACAGCAACCTGGTGTTTGACCAAGTCCAGGAAGGATATTTGGATGATAGCTATCATTATTTAATTGGGCTCATCGGGCTAGATCGTTTGATTGAATTGAAGCCATGGCTTGAATCACGCCAATGTACCGTGATTGCTACCGGAAATTATCGCATAACAACAAAAGCTACACCCAACACAGAAAGTCATAAAACAAAAAAGGCTGTCATTTGAGACAGCCTTTTCAAACCTATATCGATAACTTATTTCGAACCTTTCATTGAAACAGTT
>JBDKJN010000388.1:0-6697 GCA_039796595.1 Bacteroidota bacterium | reverse complement strand
GACACTTGTGCTGATGATATTGATTATGCGACCATACCCTTCACGAATGAAAATCGGCGCAAGGGCTTGCACCATGACTTGATTGCAAATCAAATGTGCATTGAAAGCTTTTCGAAATGCCTCGATGTCACTGTCGATGGCCTTACCAGGATTTGGCCCACCAGTATTGTTGACCAAGATGTGTGCGACATGTTTTTGAGCAAAGGCTTCAATAGCCTCTTTTACGTTTTGCACATGGTCAAAATCTGCGACTAAGTAGGTGTGTTCTTGACAATGTTCGTTGGGCAATTGATCGCAGATTGTTTTGAGTTTCTCTTCATTGCGAGCTACCAGTACAATGGATGCACCTTGAGCTGCCATCATTTGAGCCGAAGCCAAACCAATACCTTGTGTAGAGCCACAAACAACTGCTGTTTTACCGAGTAGAGAGGTGTTGAGCATATCAATATTTTATTGCGTAATAAACCAATTTAACCAATTCGTTGTTGACCATGATTAGGCCTTCCTCATTTTTCCACCAGTTCGTGAAATTATAATCAACGGCCTCTGCTCCGGTATAGTGAACGGTGATACCGGCTTGTTCAAATTTGTCGTTAAAAACCCATGACACCCTTTTTAGGTGGAGAGAGCTCGATACGACAGTAATGTTTTTTATTCCTTTTGTTTGGCAATACGTTAGAATCTCCTCCGATTCGTCCATCGTGCTGTGTGCAGTTTGCAACATTTCGATCAATTCACCTGGCACACCTTTCCGTGTCATGATATGACGGGTGAGTTGGGCTTCGGTCATCATGGTGTCGAGCGCTTGAATTTGCAAGGGGTAATTGCCGCCCGTGGCTACAAATCGTTGAGTGGGGAACAAACGATGGATTTCTACGCCTTGTAGTCCACGTTCGAAACTGTTACCGCCAAGAATAAAACATGCTTCTGTTTGTTGTGGTGTTTCACTTGCGTCCAGCCAATCTCCAATTCCTACCAGAATCTTAGTGCGCAATAGAAACAGAATGATCAATACAACTAACACATACGTTGAACGACGAAGCCATTTGTAATTGGACCAAAGGTGTTTGATTTTTTGCATATGCTGAGATTGAAGCGTCAAAGGTAGTTGATCAATCTCAATCTTTGAGCCCTGTAAGGGCGGCATTTTGGCAGCCCTAGCGGGGCGACATTTGGATTACCCCAACACCACCCAAGGTGCGCATAATTTCGCTAAATCCATTTGTGGATCACAGAGCTGGGAATCTGCTAGGGCAGCGCGAGCGTTGCCTAGATATTCCAGATGTACGCGGTAGTCATAATTCCATTGGGTGTTGCGTAACCACTGACGAGCTTCCGCCAAACTCATATCGAAACGTTTGCCGAGGTAGATTGGGCTGGCATTGTCTTGCTTAAACGAAATACATTCGGCATTCATCACACGCAAGAGTGTTTGGATCATGTCTGATTTTTGTTCCAAAGCCTGATCACTTACCACAATCAAAAAACTGCTCCATGGAGCGCTGAATTCACCTACTAAATTGACAATCCCTTGCAGTACAAAAGGTCGTGTCATGAATTTTTCCCAATAGAAAAATTGGGTTTCGTTTCGAGCTAAAGAATCCATAGCTCCGTGCAAACTATTGACAATCTTCCATTGGTCTGCACCAATGGAGGAGAGGCGTTGTTGGGCATCAATGGTAGCCATCAGATGTGAGCCTGATCCCATTCGCGATATTGCGAAATTTGGCTGTTCAGAATATTCGAGTTGAGTGCGACGAGAGCCTGCACCGCTATATATACCCCATACAAGTGGTGTGTCGATATAGACTTTCGCAATTTTTGCATTGAGGCCTTGATGGGCTGCAGCTAAAAAGCCTTCGGTCAACAGAATGGCAACATCCAGTTCGCCCGATTGCAAGGCCTTGGTCATTGCACCGGTTCCACCAGCATAAACGGTCCAAGCCATATTGATACCATGACCTGAAAAGATATCGCGTTCCGCAGCCAATTGCCAAGGCAAATTGAAGTGCTCAGGAACACCGCCAATGCGCAGTAAGGTATCGTTTTGTCTGTGTGGCATTTTAGTAAGCTCCTGCTCGTTTACGCAACAACCATTCGATGCACAACAACCCTAGAAGAGCTGCCAGCAACCACTTGTAGTTGATGAGATCTTTGAGTTCTTTATGTTCGTAGGCTATTGATACAACATCCTTGCGCGCTTTGATCATTTCTGCAAGGCTGGCCATTTGAGATGGCAAGACCATCTGTCCATCATGTGAACTTGCCCATTGATACATCAGTCGATGATCGGCAACCGTATTGGTAAGCTCCACATCAAGAGCAGAAATGCTGAATTGTCCTTTGCGTTCTAGAGGACCTTGATCTGTGCTTGCAGTGGCGATATAGGAGTAGTTACCGGGAGGAAGTTGGCCTGCGTCCAAACGGTAACGTGTTGCGTTAGGAGAGAAGTTGAAGTCGTATTCCAAACCTTCGTCGGAAATCACACGAATCTTTACTTCCTTATGTGTAATTGCTTCGTACGACTGATTATACAATTCAGCATCAAAAACGATGCGCTCGTTTTCCAGAAAATCATTTTTACCATTCACACGGAATAAACTCTTGTCCTCTTTGGCCGACATGTATTGCGTGATTTTGGTAATGAGTTGATCAAAGTATTGATGATTGTTGTACTGTTGATACGATGCAATGCGCCAACGCCAAATGCCCTCACCTGCAAGCAATGCGATTTTGTTTTCGTTGAACTTGTTGAATATGATCAATGGTTTTTGTGTTTTTATTTGACCGATTTGTTGGTGGCCAAATTGCACAGCTCCAGGACTAAGTACGATATCGCCAAACGGAACACTCAAAGGTGGTAATGAGCGCAATGACATTTCAAGATCAGACTCCACCGTAAACAATGAAAAACCATCGGCAATATGCATGCTTGCGTCGGTGATGGAATTTCTATAATTGTCTAAGGCAATGCCGTAATTGGAGTTATTGAAGCTTCGATAATCGGTAGCACTGCCCCAGATGAACCAACACGGAATGTTTGCATCGAGTAAGTTTTGGATCAACGATACTCCATTGCCACCAACGGCGGGCAATTGATGTAGGATGGCCAAATTGTATTCACTCAAATTATTCTTAACGTCTTTTGCCAATACAACATCGACACGATAATTGTCAACCGATTCAATCGCATCACGAATCGCATTAATGTCGGGATGTGGCGAATGCGCTACGAGCAATATTTTTTCACGACTGTCCAGTACATCGATAAACAAATCCTTGCGGTTGTTGACCAAAGTCAATTCGTTGGCAATGCCTGAGATTTCAATTGTGTATTTCTGAATACCGATTTCCGTTGCATCCAATGTCAAATCAACCGTGCGCATGAACGCATCGCCTTGGATGCTGATGTTTTCTTGAAAATACGTTTGTCCATTCTTACTGACTTTCAGAACTGCACTTTCGCCGCTCGCTTTTTTTCCCTGTACGACAATAGATACTGGAAACTTATTGCCCAAGTATGCCAAACGATTGGCATTGACTTCGGACAAAGCGAGATCGCGTTGGATGGTTGTATCACCAAGGGCAACAGTATATAAAGGTGTTTTGCTCAACTGGCCAGAATACAACGGATTGGAACCTTGATTAAACAATCCATCGGATGCAACAATCATAGCTCCAAGATTGCGACCACCATAGGTGTCAGACACATGATTCATCAGTGCTGTGTAGTTGGTTGCTTGACCGCGGTAATTAGCGCTATCACCATGCGGTTGAACTTCTGTGTCGAAGCGAATACTTTGCACATCGTAATTCTCGCCGAGCAATTGTTGCAAATTGCGGATTTGATCTAGATAAGGACCAGTATAATAAGCACTATCCGCATGGAACGCTACCGATTGTGAATTGTCTTGGCAGAACAAAACGATTGGTTTTTCAACGTCGTTATGAATGCTTTTGATCAGTGGTTCGAGCAGAAAAAATGAAATGCAAGTGACAGCGATAAAACGCATAACAGCCAATAACGTCGCCAAAGTCTTGCCGAATGTGGCATTCAGTCGATCGCGAAAATACATTGCGCCTGCATAGATGATTCCTGCGAGCGGGCAAAGTATGGCGAGAACGATAGGTGCTTCGGTTAGAATGGTCATTCGGTAATACGCTGCAAAGTCAATTGGACGGTTATATCATTTGTGATTTAAAGAATTGCGTAGAAGACAGAATGACGTATCATTTACTGGATCTTCAGACGCTAACTCTTGTGATGTAATTCTATTTACATCAACATTCCACCGCAAACATGTAGTGTTGGTCCGGTGATATACGCGCTCATGTCGCTTGCCAAAAACAACGTTGCGTTGGCTACGTCATCCGTTGAACCACCACGCTTGAGTGGGATGGACTCGCGCCATTGTTGCACTACCTCTGGATTCAATACTTCTGTCATTTCTGTTTCGATGAAGCCAGGTGCGATAGCATTGCAGCGGATATTACGCGAACCCAATTCTGCGGCTACGCTCTTCGTAAAACCAATGATACCAGCTTTTGATGCAGCATAGTTGGCTTGACCGGCATTGCCTTTTACACCAACAACAGAACTCATATTGATGATTGAACCTTTTTTCGCTTTGAGCATTGGCTTGATAACCGCTTTCGTAAGGTTGAAAACCGATTTCAAATTGACACGCATGATTTCGTCCCAATGTTCTTCACTCATGCGCATGAGCAAATTGTCGCGGGTGATACCTGCGTTATTCACCAAAATATCGACACCACCAAAATCTTTGGTTACCATTTCGATCAATTCGTTGGCAGCATTGAAGTCGGCGGCATCGCTTTTATAACCTTTGGCCACTCCACCTTTTTGGGCAAGTTCAGCTTCTAAGGCACGGGCTTTTTCGTCGCTGCTGGCGTAGGTGAAAATAACAGTTGCGCCTTCGGCGATAAATTTTTCGGCAATGCCTTTACCGATTCCGCGAGATGCGCCGGTAATAATGGCCACTTTTCCTTCGAGTAATTTCATATGGATAATCGTTTGGGGTATCTTAAATAAGCAAACTTGCCGCTAATTTATTGCCATTTCAATAATCTTCTCTATCTCTGGCAATGATTCTAGTAGTTTGTCGTAGTGGGGCAGAACAAAGTAGTGATCTTGCATCACCGTATTGTTGTAGTCTCGCGCCATAATCTCCGCAATATCAAAGGGTTGATGCGTTACTGCTGTGCTTAAACAATGTTTGGACTCGCTATGTGAGGACAGTAAACCGGCACCATAAATTTTGATGTCTCCAGCTTCCGCGATCAGGCCAAATTCAACAGTAAACCAATATACTCGGCCCAATAATTCAATCGCCTTAGGATGGTCAAGGTATTTTTTACCCAAGAGTCCAAAGGCATGGAAGAATTCGGCGAACGAGGCTTCGGATAACAACGGGGTATGACCGTATACATCATGAAACATATCTGGTTCGCTGATGTAATCCAATGAGTCGATGGAGCGTATCCAAGCGGTAGTGGTGAACGTCTTATTGGCCAAATGAGACATAAAAATGTCGTTGGGCCGAATTTCTGGCACCACAGTCAAACGAAAACCCGTTGCTTTTTCAAGTGTTGCACTGACCTCGTCAATGCGTGGGATGGCTTGTGGTTGAAAACCGATATGCTCTAACGCATTCAAATAGGCTGTGCTCGCATGACCATGCAAGTATTTCATTTGGCGTTCGTACAAAGTAGCCCATACCAATTGGTCGCTTGGTGTGTAGCGGCTATAATCCTGGTCGAAAGCGCGATAGGGTTGCCAGGTCATAAATCAGCAGCTTCGGCTATCAATTCAGCGATGTCTTTGACTTGAACATTTTGTTCTTGTTCAAAGTGTTTCACTCCATCAGTAAGCATGGTATTGCAGAAAGGACATCCTGCGGCAACCACTGAGCTTCCTGTGGCCAAAGCGTCTTCGGTGCGTTCAACGTTGATTTCTTTCAAGCCTTTTTCAGCTTCTTTGAACATCTGCGCGCCACCAGCTCCGCAGCAGAGACCATTGGCTTTGCTGCGTTTCATTTCTACCAATTCGGCATCGAGTTTTTGGATCAAAGCGCGCGGAGCAACATATTCACCATTGGCACGACCGAGGTAACACGGATCGTGGAACGTGATTTTTTTGCCTTTGAAGGCGCCACCTTCGATGCGAATTTTTCCTTCAGACATCAATTGATCGATGAGCTGCGTATGATGCAAGACTTCAAAATGACCGCCCAACTCTGGATATTCATTTTTGATGGTGTTGAAACAGTGCGGACATCCTGTGACGATCTTTTTAACTTCATAACCTTGCAGAATCTGAATGTTTTGCATGGCCATCATTTGAAATAAAAACTCGTTGCCTGCGCGTTTGGCGGGGTCACCTGTGCAGGTTTCTTCCTGGCCCAAGATGGCGAAGGAAACATTGCAATGTTGCAATATGCGCGCGATGGCTTTGGTGATCTTTTTGGCGCGATCATCAAAACTTCCAGCGCAACCTACCCAAAACAAAACTTCGGGAATCTCGCCTGTGGCCACACATTCGGCCATTGTTCTTACTTTCAATTCTGTACTCATGGACAGCTAAGCTTATTCGTTTTTAAAGACCTGAATCACCATTTCTTTTTCGATCAGATCTGTGAATTTTCCTTCAAATCGGGTAGCGCCAACCATGTGGTTG
>JBDKJN010000387.1:0-3497 GCA_039796595.1 Bacteroidota bacterium | reverse complement strand
CGGGGAAATGGAGCCCATGTGGATCGCAATGACGTATTATCATGGCCAGAGGGAAATGGTTTTTTGGTGGATCGATTGAATGAACAACACCAGATACCCATTCGCCATCAACAGTTGGTGTATGCGGTTAACAAAACTGATCACAACTTTGAGGTTCTTGTTTACGATGTGCCGAATGATCGTTCGATACGTTATCGTTGTAAGGCTGTGATTGGTGCTTTGCCTCTGTATTTGGCTACCCGGTTTTCGGTGTATAGCGAAAGAGAGGTGCCTGAATTGCAGTATGCCCCATGGTTGGTAGCCAATATCCATTTTAACGATCCCAATGGCGAGTTATTTAACTTCGAAAGCTACTGGGACAATGTGTTGTATAATTCTCCTTCACTTGGATATATTCAAAGTGGTCATCAACGCTTTCATGCACATTTTCAAGAAGGTGTGATGACTTATTACTACGCATTACAAGGTTCGGATGAACGCGAGGTGCGAAAATCGATGCGAGAAAAGAGTTTGGATCAATGGATAGAAGAAGTATTCGCTGATCTTTCTACTGCGCATCCAAAACTGAGAAACTATGTGAAATCAGCCGAAATAAAATTGTGGGGACATGCCATGTTGAAACCCCTTGTTGGAAGTATGCGCGGAGCGGTAAAAGCATGGCGATCTGCAAGCCCGGAGGTTGGATATTTTGTAGCGCACTCAGATTGTGGTGGGTTGAGCTTATTTGAAGAAGCTTTCGATAGTGGTCGGCAGGCGGCACTGCAAACACTGAAATACATCAAGGCATGAGTGGATCAAAATCATACTGGATTGGCACACCGGCACAAGATGTCCTGGGGATTTTGATGCCTCCTTTTGTGGCGTTGGCATTGGTGCTTGTCTTACAACCTCATACCGTTATGAGCCCGATGTCATGGTTGATCCTGGTAGTCGGTATAGATGTAGCTCATGTATATAGTACGCTGTTTCGTACGTATTGGACTTCCGAAACGCGCATAAAAACAGGTAGCTTGTTGTGGATAATCCCACTTATCTGTTTTGTGTGTAGTGTATTCTTACACATGATAAGTCCAGTTTGGTTTTGGCGTGTTTTAGCTTATGCAGCTGTGTGGCATTTCGTACGACAGCAGTATGGATTTATGCGTTTGTATCAACGGAAAGAGGAACTTTCTACTTGGCATAAACATATCAGTGCACTGGCTATTTATTCAGCCACGTTGTACCCCATAATGTATTGGCATCTTTCAGGGGATCGAGATTTTCATTGGATGATCGATGGCGATTTCTGGACCATATCGGATGTTCCGCCAATAGTACTCGAAGTTTTGAAAGTGGCCTATTTTGCTATAATGGTTTTGTATACAGTAATTGAAGTGTTGCGATACATAAAACGCAAGACCTACAATATGCCTAAGATGATGCTGATAGCTGGGACGTATATCAGTTGGTATTTTGGAATAGTATATTTCAACGGAGATTGGGCATTTACTGCACTGAATGTTATCTCACACGGCATACCATATCTAACGTTGATTTGGATTACAAATGGCAGCACCATCAATAATTCGAACAGGATATGGCCCAAATTGTCAGTGTTTGCAGTTGTTGTGCTGGCCCTGGCTTGGGGCGAAGAGGCATTGTGGGATGGATTGATTTGGCAAGATCATCCAAGCCTATTTCAATGGATGTATCCGGGTACACCCGTGAGTGACCGATCGTGGCTTAATTTGCTTGTACCTCTTCTTGCATTGCCGCAGTTGGTTCACTATGTCTTGGACGGCTTCATCTGGAAGGTGTCTCGTGAAAAGAAGCTGCCGCATGCCAATACTTAAATGGGTTAACACTTACTGAATGCGGCGACTTGGTTCTTTATGCGCCGAAGTGATTGTATATTCGTATCATGTTTCGATGGGTCGTCTTAATTTTATTGATTTGGGGTTCATTACAACAGGTGATCGCTCAGTTGAGCATAGGTAGTTATTCGGGTGAAATAAGGGCCATTGCCGCAGCTTCCGACACGAAGGGCGATGGACAATTGGCCAATATGGATTTTCAAATTCATTCAAAAGTCGGATGGTCACGTTGTGATTTTATGTTGCCTGCCATGGGTTACCTTATTGTAATAACGGACAGCGCCAAAGGCACATCTACATCCTACTTTGAATTCGCAGGAAGCAAAAAGGCGATGGTACAGAAATGTGTAGAAGCAGATTCCCTCACCATGAATCCCAATGAATTTCGATTTGAGTTAGGAGCATTTGAATGTATGGATGGTGATACGATGATTGCTGGAGAACCATGTAAGAAGGCACGGTGGTATCCTGCCAATGGACAGCAAGGTATTGTTGAAGTCTGGTATGCCGCAGAGATTCCCAATTTGTTGCCGAAACGATACGTCAATTTGCTTGGCATGCCAATGTGTTTTACGTATTGGCAATCAGGCGTAGCTATGCAGTACCGCATTACAGCGGTGAATCGAAGTACTCCGGATGCGGCGCTATTCCAGCCTTTGCAGGATCACGAAATCATCTTGCCTGCTGAGGACCAGCGGACTTACGATATAGAACAAGGAAAATGAAGATTATTACATATAAAAGAGAGTTGATTTTTGTCGCACTGGCGGCTATTGTATTTGGATTTTTGTATTGGCGATATCGTGTGCCCGCAACATTGCAACTTGATCAAATGGAGATTCAATTGGCGACAGGCCAATCAAGCACTTTGGCCAATGAACGGAACGGTGCGGAGGTTGTGCATTTTTATGCCAGTTGGTGTGGTCCGTGTTTACGCGAAATACGAGTGATTGCTGCTGAACATGAACGATTAAAGGCCATGGGTTTGGATTTTGTTTTCATCACGGATGATAATCAGGATAAGATTGAACAAATGAAATTGTTATTGCCTGAGGATATCCGTATCTTGCAGATCAAGAGTTTGAAGGATATCGGGGTATATACGATTCCAGCGACATATGTGATCAATTCCAGTAACCAGGTCGTGTTTGAAAAGATTGACGCTTGCAATTGGTCCGATGCTGTATTTTTGCAGCAGATAAGTACATTATTACAAGAATAACCATGGCAATTGTAAAAGTCATAATCGACGGTGTCGAAACGTGTTTAGATCTTCCAAAGGACGGCGCAACAATATTGGACGCCGCTATCGATGCGGGAGTAGATGCTCCTTACAGTTGCAAAGGAGGGGTGTGCACCACATGCATGGGCAAAGTATTGGAAGGAGAGGTGCGCATGGACAAAAACTTTGCACTGACTGATAAAGAAGTAAGCATCGGCATGGTGTTGTGCTGTCAAGCTCACCCGGTTAGTGATGAGGTGAAGATCACCTGGGATTAAGCGCCATGAAAAGATCCATAACATTTGTGCTCATTATCGCAGCCTTGTGTGTGGACGGGAGTCATTATGCCCAGACTTATCGCACTGAAAAAGGCGTAATACAATTCGTAAGCAGCGCCAATTTGGAGAGCATTAAAGCAAGTT
>JBDKJN010000386.1:0-2756 GCA_039796595.1 Bacteroidota bacterium | reverse complement strand
TCCATTAATCGATCGAAGATCATGGGTACGCCGTTCATTTGGCGCGGAACACATACTTTGTTATACATTGTTTTGTTTTTTTTAATTTGACTTCTCCGCCTTTTCAAGTAGTATTCCAATTTAGAATAAGCGTCATTTTGACAGGTTTATCACTCAACGCACGTCATTTCGTCACAAAAGAATAAAATCATCTGTCAAATACGACCGAGTTTGCCGTTTTTTTATACCCTCACTTCCATTGTACTTTTGCCCACATGCCATTGACGTTCGAACTTCAACACCAAGACCCAAAAAGCAAGGCTAGAGCTGGAAAAATCACAACAGATCACGGTTCTATTGAAACTCCTATTTTCATGCCTGTAGGTACGGCAGGAACCGTAAAAGCCATTACTCAACAAGATTTACATAGTGATGTCCAGGCACAAATCATTTTAGGGAATACGTATCACTTGTATTTGCGACCCGGCACAGATATTCTCAAACAAGCTGGTGGATTGCATCGCTTCAATGGTTGGAATAAACCCATTCTGACCGATAGTGGTGGGTACCAGGTGTACAGTTTATCCGCAAATCGAAAAATCAATCCTGATGGCGTAAAATTCAAATCTCATATTGACGGCTCAATCCATCAGTTCACGCCTGAAAATGTAATGGACATTCAACGCGTAATCGGTGCGGATATCATTATGGCTTTTGACGAATGTCCTCCCTACCCTTGCGATAAAAAATATGCAGCGAATAGTTTAAACATAACCAACAACTGGCTTGATCGCTGTATTCAACGTGTTGGAGAAACCGAACCTCTCTACGGTCATCATCAAAGTCTCTTCCCTATTGTGCAAGGAAGCACGTATCATGATTTACGTGTCGAGAGCGCTCAAAACAACGCTTCTAAAAATGTTGAAGGTCACGCTATTGGTGGACTGAGTGTTGGTGAACCTGCCGAAATGATGTATGAAACAACAGACTTGGTCTGTAGTATTCTTCCTCAAGACAAGCCTAGATACCTCATGGGAGTAGGTACTCCAGCGAACATCCTTGAATGCATCGCGCTCGGTGTTGATATGTTTGACTGTGTGATGCCAACTAGGAATGCCCGCAATGGTCAACTTTTCACTTGGAATGGAATCCTCAATATGCGCAATCAAAAATGGGCCAACGACTTCTCACCCCTTGATCCAGATGGAGAAAGTTTTGTCGATCATTTTTACTCAAAAGCATACGTTCGCCATTTGTTTATTGCGCAAGAAATCCTAGCCTTACAAATTGGAACTTTGCACAATTTGAACTTCTATCTGCGTTTGGTGCGCGAAGCTCGCAAACAAATTATGGCCGGCACTTTTGCATCTTGGAAAGAAGAAACGGTTCAACGCATCACCAAGCGTTTATAAGGAATGAAAAAACTAGATCTCTATATCATCAAGAAGTTTCTGGGAACATTCTTTTTTATGATCCTGGCCTTTATTGTTATTGCCGTAGTTTTTGACATAAGTGAAAACATTGATGAATTAGCTAAGTGTGAAGCGCCTCTCAGTCAAATTATCACAGAATACTATTTCAATTTTGTGTTTTACTTTGGCACGCAACTGATCTCGTTCATTGTTTTTCTAACCATTATTTGGTTCACAAGCAAACTTGCACAACAATCTGAAATTATCGCCATGCTGAGTGGCGGTATCAGTTACCGGAGAATCATTTTACCTTACTTCTTAGCCGCCTGTTTTCTCGTCGCACTATCGTTATTGCTCACTCATGTAATCGTACCACGAGCCAACAAAGTCAAATACCATTTCGAAGTTACTCATCTCAAAGGTGCCATAACTGTTCAGGAAAAGAATATTCATCGTGAACTCCGCCCCGGATTAATCGCATACTTTTTTGTTTTCAAACCTGAATCCAAAGGAGGTGAAAACTTCTCAATGGAGAACTGGAATGAAGGTCGACTGACCAAAAAATTGATGGCGAACAATGCTTATTTCAATGACACTTTAGGCACCTGGAGGCTACGCAATGTTCGTATTCGTTCCTTCGATGCTCAGGGTTTTGAGACGCATTACGCGGTAGCTCAACTTGATACCATTCTACCGATGAAGGTGGAAGACTTTGGACTTCGTGCCGAGATATCAAGTGCAATGACGAACGAAGAACTTTCTGATTTTATAGAAGCTCAAAGATTGAGCGGCTCAGGTCGGGTTGCTGAATTTGAAATTGAAAAATACAATCGCACCGCAACTCCATTCGCCATCTTCGTGCTTATGCTCATTGGTGTTTCTATTGCATCAAGAAAACAAAGAGGTGGGACCGGTTTACATTTGATGCTAGCGATTATCATCGGTTTTAGTTTTGTTTTCATCGCCCGCATCATGGCTGTTAGCGCTGCCAACTTAGGATTTCCAGCGCAATATGCCGTTTGGATACCAAGTATTTTATTTGGCTTCCTGGCTTTGTGGCTTTATTCAAGAGCACAAAAATGATGGATTGCGACTGTTGATGTCGTTGGATAATTCGGGTCCACTGCAAAACGTCAAGTCATCGTATTTTCAACTGGTTAAGTTGAAACCAAAAGTGCAAAAAGCACATTATTTAAAGAACACGACACATTTTTTACAATCCTTTATTCAGGCTGAATGATCTATTCCCATTATACCCGATGACTAGCCAAATGCTTTATACTTTTTCAGTAGGCCCAATACAATTCTAAATTAGCGATTCCTTGTATAAACAATAAAAGGCCGTCCAACAGGACGGCCTTTTCA
>JBDKJN010000385.1:0-4297 GCA_039796595.1 Bacteroidota bacterium | reverse complement strand
GGGTAGTCCATTTTGCGCTGAGATACGCCTTCGATGAAACACCAAATCATCTGTGCGATGAGATGTGCGGTTTGTCCCTCTCTATCAAAGGACGGATTGTATTCATAGATACCAAATGAGGTCAGCTTATCACTCATTCCAGCATATCTGCAAAGTTGAGCCGCCTCATTGCCATAAAATCCATTAGGGCCGGCATTTCCTGTTCCAGGCGCCTCGCTCATTCGAACCGCTGAAATATCGAACGAAACAATGTCTGCGTTGCGAATAATTGGCTCAGCCTTTTGCGGCACCGGCTGCATATCTCCCAAGCGGTAGGCATCGAAGTACATATTGTCAACCAGACGCAACAACTCAGGTTCTACCAAATAACGCTGATGACCAATATTGCCGTAGTTGAAAAGGTAATTGGGTCGATGCATAACAATTTTATTCAAGTAACCGTATGATGAAAGATCGTCGCTGCTGTCACCGAAGTCCAATCGTTGATCGATCGTCACCAGATTCACCGTTTGCTCCATCTGCTCGTAAGCCAAATAATTGGCATACGTCAAATCTTGTGAACCACCGATGATGAGGGGAATAATATTCCGACGCAAAAGTACCTGGCATGTTTGATTGAGCGCGTAATACGTATCGCTGATGGCTGAACCAGGTTCGATATTGCCCATGTCAATAATCTCAATGGCCTCATCCCATTTAAAAAGAGTATAGAAGTATTTACGCACTTCGTCAGGCCCGGACATGGTGCCTTCATTGTTCACCGCATTGCGCTCCTCGCGCACACCGATGATAGCGATTCTTTTGTTCTCTAAGGCTTCCAGATCACCCTGAAAAAAAGCGACATTCGAACCCAATTGCCCTGCACCGAGAGCCTCCTGACCTTCCCATGTTGAGGAAGGACGCAAAAATACCGAGATATCCATGTCTCAAAGATGGGAACGCCAGCAGTGTTCCCAAGATGGAACCCATTAAAGTTGTTGAACATGGCGTGTTGATGGCAACAAAAAAAGACTGGACCGACGCCGAAAACAGCGTCAATCCCAGCAAATCCAATTCAAAGATTATTACTTCTTAGCCGACTTCTTAGCCACAGGCTTAGCCGCGGATTTTTTCGCTGGAGCTTTTTTCTTAGCTGCTTTTTTTGCCGGGGCCTTTTTAACAGCACTAGGGCGTTTAGCTGCAGCTTTTTTACCGCCACCTGCCGCCTCTTGATCAGCGATCATTTGAGCAACTTCGGCATATGTAATCAAGGTAGGGTCGGTGGCCTTTGGCAATTTAAAATTGTCTTTGCCCGATTTGATGTAAGGGCCGAATCTTCCCTTGAGAATGCGCACTTCTGGATTCTCATCAAAAATGCGCAACTCACTTGCAGCAACCGCTGCAATCTTGTCTTCGATGAGTTGAATCGCACGATCAAGTTGAATGGTATAAGGATCGTCGCCTTCCTTCACTTTTAAGCTAGCGAACAAATTGCCCCACTTGATGAAAGGACCAAAACGACCAATGGCCGCGGTCACTTTTTGCTCTTTGTATTCGCCCAATTGTCGGGGTAAATCAAACAACTTTAAAGCATCTTCCAAACCGATGGTAGCAATGCTTTGTCCAGCACGCAGGTTGGCGTACTTCTTTTCTTCATCTTCACTGTTGCCGATTTGAACCACTGGACCAAAACGTGCAATGCGCACAATCACAGGTTTCCCAGAAACTGGATCAATACCCAGTTCGCGCTCACCCGTTTGACGTTGTGCAGTTTCGAGCGTCACTTGTACATTGCGATGAAAAGGATCATAAAACTTTTTCATCATCTCCTGCCACTGCATGCGGCCTTCGGCGATCTCATCGAATTCTTGTTCTACACTAGCTGTAAACTGATAGTCCAAAATTTGAGGAAACTGTTCAACTAAGAAATCATTCACCACCATACCGATATCGGTTGGGAACAATTTGGCTCTTTCAGCTCCTGTATTTTCCGAACGCGACTCGGTGAAGATTTGACCACCTTTCAGAGTCATTATTTCAAACGGACGCGGTGTTCCTTCCTTGTCCTTTTTCTCGATGTAGGTGCGCTGTTGAATTGTTGAAATAGTTGGAGCGTAGGTAGATGGACGTCCGATACCCAACTCTTCCAAACGCTTGACCAATGCGGCTTCTGAGTAACGCGTTGGCTTTTGAGTAAAGCTTTGTGTAGCCGTCAAATCAGCCAAGGAGAGAACCTGACCAACTTGCAACGGAGGCAACATTCCGCTTCCACCTTCTTCGTCGTTATCGTCATCAGTGCTTTCGATATACACCTTTAAGAATCCGTCGAATTTGATCACCTCACCCTTCGCTTGCAAAACATCATTGCAAGTGCTAATGGCAACGTTGGCAGTAGTTTTTTCCAACTCCGCGTCTGCCATTTGACTGGCCAAGGTGCGTTTCCAGATCAGCTCATACAAACGCTCTTCATCGCGTTCACCGCCGATTTGATGCATGGCCATATCGGTTGGGCGAATGGCTTCGTGCGCCTCTTGTGCGCCTTTATTTTTATTGGTGTATTGACGAGTTTTGCTGTAGCGTTCACCAAATGAGCGATGAATTTCTTGCTTGGCCGCTTCCAATGCAAAGTCGGATAAGTTCACACTGTCGGTACGCATATACGTGATCTTACCACTTTCGTAAAGACGTTGAGCAACTACCATGGTACGCGACACACTAAAACCAAGCTTGCGGCTGGCCTCTTGTTGTAAGGTCGATGTAGTGAAAGGTGCTGCCGGTGTGCGTTTGGTAGGTTTGGTTTCGATTCCAGCGATGGTAAACGTTGCACCATTGCAGGTTTCCAAAAAATTGCGTGATTCCGCGCTGTCCTTTAATTTACGATTGAGGTCAGCCTTGAGCATCGTCGATCCCAAATCAAATTGCCCCCGAACATTATAATATGCTGAGGCTACAAACTTTTCTATTTCACGCTCGCGTTCAACGATGATACGCACCGCCACACTTTGAACGCGTCCGGCACTAAGACCCGTTTTTACTTTTTTCCAAAGAACAGGTGATAACTCAAAACCCACAATACGGTCGAGCACGCGGCGTGCTTGTTGCGCATTCACCAGGTCAACATCGATGTGACGAGGGCGAGCAATCGCATCTTGGATCGCCTTTTTGGTGATCTCGTGAAAGACAATACGTTTGGTCTTTTCGATACTCAGGCCTAAAGCCTCCGCAAGGTGCCATGAGATGGCTTCTCCCTCGCGGTCCTCATCGGTTGCGAGCCAGACATCGTCCACTTTCGACGCTAACTTTTTGAGTTCATTGATGACATCATGCTTATCGGGAGACACTTCATAGACCGGTTGAAACCCTTTCTCTATATTAATGGCGACATCGCTTTTTGGCAAATCACGGACATGACCGTAACTACTTTTCACGATAAAATCTTTTCCCAAATATCCTTCAATGGTCTTGGCTTTGGCCGGAGACTCCACGATCACAAGATTCTTACTCATAGGCAAAACTTACAAAAAATGGCTGTTTACGCACCCTCGATCCAAAAGTTGGCGAGGTCGACAGCGGCGGCAAATGTATGCGACTAAAATTACAAGAAACCAAATTGCCGACAAATTGTCAGTTTTGCCCGATAAGTTGATTATCTTTGACCCCCGCTTTAGATTACTGAAAAATATGCACTTGCAGCGAAATTATACACTGCATTTGCTGACAATCGGTCGCTACAGCACATCACCATATTATTCACCATTCAAAACAGCTACACACTGTGGAAGAAAAAGTTATCGATGAAACCCGTCAGGGCGAGTACATGATGTTGGAGTCTGCCGACATCCAAAATGGCTTTGGCCGCAAATTGTTGTTGGAGAGCTACGGCTGTCAAATGAATTTTTCGGATTCTGAAATTGTCGCCAGCATTCTGACCAAAGAAGGATTCAGCACAACACGTGATCCTGAAGAAGCCGATCTCATCTTACTCAATACATGCGCCATTCGCGACAATGCAGAGCAGCGCGTTCGTGAACGTTTAAAATATTTCCGTTCGGTCAAAAAACGCAAACCCGAAATGATGGTTGGTGTTCTTGGCTGCATGGCTGAACGTTTGCGCGAACAATTGTTGGTTGAAGAGCAATTGGTAGATTTAGTCGTTGGACCAGATGCATACCGTGATCTACCCAATTTGATCAACCGCGTTGACGAAGGACAAAAAGCAGTTAACGTGCTTTTGAGCCGCGAAGAAACATATGCAGAAATTGCACCCGTACGTTTGAACAGCAATGGCATCACCGCATTCATCAGCATCATGCGTGGA
>JBDKJN010000384.1:0-4241 GCA_039796595.1 Bacteroidota bacterium | reverse complement strand
ATCAGGTTAAAAACAAGCTTAAAGTGAATTACGAAAATGGATCTGACCTGGTAATTTGGCCAAATCCTTCTACTGGCTTGGTGAATTTCGAAATCAATGAAACCTTACACAGCGAAAAACAGACAATTGCGAAGGTGCTTATTTTTGATGGTGTTGGAAAGTTAGTACACGTTAGATCCAATATGGATATGCAACGTGTGACCTACAATCCGAACAATATTGAGTCGGGAGTTTATCAGGTAGTTGTGGAGGATATTTATGGAAATAAATATACCGGTAGAATGACCATTCGAAAGCCTTAAACGACTTTAAAGAATTTAGAAGGTCTAAATAGCGAATTATTTCAATTTTATAGACATAACAATAAACTAAAGAGGCTGTTACAAATCAAGTAACAGCCTCTTTTATGATCAATTCAGCTTGCGGTATTTTGCCTTCAATTCTATTTGCGCTGTTGTCTGCGCTCGCGAATTTTTCGCATCAATGTTTTTTTAAACTCACGTTCAATAAGGGCTAACTGTGAGGCCTTTTCCACACCAATGATGGGGATTGCATTTTTGATGAAATTCGCATCCAAATCAGCTTCCACTTTTCGCTGAGCGGTAAGTTCATCAATGGCTTTGCGCAATTCGGCATCGGTTAATCCGCCGTTGTCAATGAGCAATTGCGATTTGCGTATCTTTTTTGTAACGCCCTTGCGTTCGGCAACATATTTATCATACATCGGCCAGAATTGTTGGTCCTGCTCAGGTGTGAGCGCGAGTCTTTCAGCGATGAAGGATTTGCGCAATTCTGCAATGCGCTCACCTCTCTCATTATCCATTTGCGCTATGAGTGCGGCAGGCATCATTGCTAAAAGGAGAATTGCGATATGTGCTATGGTTTTCATGTCTTTATTTGCTATAAAAATTATTGTTCAATCCAGTCTTCGATGTCTCCACTTTCCATGAGGTAGTCCATGATGTCCTCGTCGGTGAGTTGATCCCAATCCAATTTTTTAGGGGGAATTACTTTCGTTGTATTTTGTTGTTTAGGTAATGCAGGTATACTGTCATTTGGAGTAACGACTTGATTCAAACTGTCGGGTATAACGCTGTCTTGAAGTGCTGCATCTTCCAAATTCAAATAATATTCAGCTAAATCATCGGCATCACCAATCCACTCTAGATCGTTTTCATCCAAGTCGACTTCGGCCAGAAGTTGGCTGAAGTTTGCGTTCGGTGTAGACGGTTTTTGCAACCAGTAAATCGTCAATAGCACTGCAACGGAAGCGGCAATACTACTCCAGATATAGGGCTTCAAGCGATATACACGTCCTTTCTTTTTTTCTGGCTCTTGTATGGATTGGAGTATCTCTTTAGCGGACGACTCAAAGTAGTTTTTAGGCACTTGAAATGAGTCTTGCGATCCTTGATCAATAGAAGTAATTTTTGCCAGTGCTAACAATTGGTTCTCTTGCTCACTAAAGAACATCACGGAAGGGTCATCTTTCAATCGGATGCGCTGGAGGATGCTGCTTTCCATTGACTCAAAATAACCATCGGGAGTACATAGATTGTCTTTGATCAATCCTTGACGATTCTTTTCATTCAATATGTCCCAATCTTTCTTCATTGCTCTTTTTCTTGAAGGAATTGTTCGATTTTGGCAACTGCATGGTGGTAGCTCGCTTTCAGAGCCCCAACCGATGTGCCAGTGATTTCTGCTATTTCCTCATATTTTTTTTCTTCATAATACTTCATAATAAAAACCGCCTTTTGTTTCTCGGGCAATGTCGCAATCGCAGCTTGTAGTTGGGCTTGGATGAAGTCACCATCGTACAAAGCATCACTCTTCAAATGATCCGCTAATAGGTGACCCACTTGATCCATAGGAATTCTGCAGATTTTCTTCTTTTGTTCCAAATGATGGATACTTTCTCTATAAGCAATGGTATGAAGCCAGGTGCCGATTTTACTTTCAAATCTAAACTGACCAAGCGCCTTCCAAGCTTTCACAAAAGTGATTTGTGTGAGTTCATCCGCATCGTCATGATCCAAAACCATTCTTCGGATGTAGTAATAGATGGGTTTTTGATACATCTTGAGAAGCATTCCAAAAGCTTCTTCAATCCGGCGTGGTTCGGATGATTTGAGGAGAGCTTGGATATTTTCATCTGTATTCGACATACGGTTCGCAAAGCTAAGAGGAGAGAGGAGTTCAAAGGTTTAATCGGCAATCTGTTTTTTTTTGAGGCTGGTATGACGCTATTTTTGCAAAAAAAATGCAATCGCTCCATCGCTCTGTCCTTGTGGCAGGGAGGAAAGTCCGGGCAGCGTAGGGCACCATACCGCGTGAAAAGTGCGGGCAACGGATTGCAATAAGCCGTTGACAGATAGTGTTGCAGAAATTTAGAATGCCAAAGCACTTCGGTGCCGGCGATTGTGAAAAGGAGGTGTAAGAGACCACCGGCAATGTGGGTAACTGCATTGGCCTTGATAAACCTTATGGGCTGTAAGACCATGTATACCGGGAGTACGGGGTTCCTTGTGAATTCTGTCGGAGGGCGGCTCGTCCGGCCCCGGAGGGTAGGTCGCATTAGTTAAATGATGGAGGGATTGGCTTAGGCTAGTTGACAGAACCCGGCTTATAGATTGCATTTTTTTTCTTTTTTATAGCATTCCAATAACCCACTCAACAATTCATGTGGGGGAGGTGTCCAAACTTGCAATCTTTTGATTATCATTGTGCAAGAAACCAATACAAAAATTTTATCATGAGGAAACTTTTTACACCACTGGCAATTTGTCTTGCGGCATGGGGTTCTGTGTCGGCCCAAGTGACATTTGTCAATCAAGGAAATCTTTTAGCCAGTGTCACCGGAACAAGTTCGGGAGACTGTGCGGCTGACATGAACGGCGATGGTTTGGATGATGTTATTCGTGTTTTCAGCAATGGAATTTACGTTGATTATCAGACCTTGTCAGGCTTTCAAAGCGTTTTTTATCCAATGACCTTGCAAAATGATCCTTCTTGGAGCATATGCGCCGCCGATATTGATGGCAATGGTTATACAGACCTTATGTTAGGGGACGGCAACGCATTGTCATTTGTTTATGCGAATGACGATGGTACTGGTTTTGTTGAGGATGCTCATCCGGAGTATATTTTTACTCAGCGCGGAACTTTTGCCGATATAGACAACGATGGTAATCTCGATGCTTTCGCTTGTCATGACGTTGACCAGTCACATCCATATCGCAATGTAAATGGAGTCCTTGAATTGGACTTTTCCTTGATACAAACTCTTGACGTTGGCGGTAACTATGCCGCGATTTGGGTGGATTATGATAATGACTGGGACAGCGATTTATACATTACCAAATGTCGCGGTGGTGCATCAGTTGGCGATCCTCAGCGCATCAATCTATTGTATCGTAACAATGGCGATGGAACTTTTACAAGTGTAGGTCCCGAGGCCAATATGGATGATGGAGACCAATCTTGGGCTACTGTTTTTGAAGATTTTGATAATGACGGTGATTTCGATGCATTCACTGTGAATCATGCTTGGGCTAATCGCTTCATGCGTAACAATGGCGATGGTACTTTTACTGACATCATTGAAACCACTGGTATCGATATCGGTGACCTTGGCGCTTGGAACTGCGATGCTGGTGATTTTGACAACAATGGTTTCGTTGACATTTTTTCAGAAATGGGCAATGAAATGTATTGGAATAATGGTGATGGAACCTTCACCGGATCACAATTGTCGTTCAATAGCGGTGGTATTGGTGACTTTAATAATGATGGATTTCTTGATGTCATCGTAGGAAATCAACTTCAAATAAATAGCGGTAATAATAACAATTGGGTGAAATTCGACTTAGAGGGTATCACGTCAAATAAAGATGGTATTGGTGCACGTATTGAAATCTATGGTTCTTGGGGTGTACAAATTCGTGAGGTTCGCGCAGGTGAAAGTTTTGATCCAGGGTCTTCATTGATCGCTCATTTTGGTCTTGGTACGGCTACCGAGATTTCTCAGGTTGTAATCAAGTGGCCAAGTGGTGTTGTGACCACAGTGGAAAATCCACAAATCAATTCGCTTCACGAAATCGTAGAAGTGGGTTGTTTGTTGGATCCAGTGGTAATCAATGTTGATGGAGCAACTAATCTTTGTGAAGGAGACCAGGTAGTTTTAACTGCTCCTGCAGGGGATGCCTACACTTGGAGCAATGGCGCAACTACACAATCCA
>JBDKJN010000383.1:0-3384 GCA_039796595.1 Bacteroidota bacterium | reverse complement strand
AATTATGCGGATATTTATTTTGAGCAGAATCCAGCGATCACTACCAATACGGTCTTCCATACCATATTTGATTGCGGAAGTTTCGTCCTCCCAACTATCTCTTCTGAATATTGTTCCAACGATGCTATAGCTGTCGACAATACGCAGATGTATGTAGAAACATATACATGGACACTAGATAATGAAACAACCGTTATTGAACCTCAAGCAGAATGGAGCAACCTGGCTTTGGGTGCGCATCAATTGGAGTGGTCGGTTGAAAATCCATTATGTGGAATGGAGGGTGTGGTGAACTTTGATGTGTTGGCTTCACCTGTGTTGACTATGAGTGATGATGTTGAGGTATGTGTAGGTACAGTCGTTACATTGAATGCAACTAGCAACGCACCTATCGTTTGGAGTGAAGGAATGGAGAATGGAGCCACGATCACTATTGAAAATAGCGAGGTATTTATAGCGACCGCAACATCGGAAAACGGTTGTCAGACGTCGGCGGAATGGAACGCTACTGCATTGGAATTGCCAAGTGCTGAAGTCATTCAAAGCGGTGACATGCTTTTCGCAATGGATGGTGTGGCATGGCAGTGGTATTTCAACGGCGCTGAAATTGTAAATGCGATTACATCAGGCTTGTCCACTGATTCTGAAGGAGTGTATAGCGTTTTGGTAACCAATGCTGAAGGGTGCAGCTCGATGAGTGAAGATATACTCGTTAGCTCTGTACTAAATGCCGATGACATTGATATTTTATTGTTCCCACAACCTGTGACAGGAGTTTCTGTGCTACGACTGCCTACTGGAAAGCACGTGGTCGATGTCGTGGACGCATCTGGACGCTTAGTGAAATCCTACGGAGTATGCACTGGGCAGATTAACATTGAAGCAGCGCACTACGCATCTGGTATTTATTTCGTCCATGTTAAAAATGATCAATCTACTTTTACCCTGAAAACAATTATTGAGTAATATTCAATGACTTGTTATTGAAAGCACTCACGAAAGTGGGTGCTTTTTTTTTGAGTTTTTTTTTCGTATATTCGTTTGACTTAACCAAAACCGCAGAACTATATGAATTATCGTATAACGAGCTATTTTATAGCTTTTTGCATAGGTGTACTTGCAACGAATTGTATAAATGGTCAAGGGCAGATGGGATATGTTTTCACCGCAGAACTTGACGTTTATGAACCGTTAACGGATGGCGATGTTGTATGGAGTGATTCGGTATTGGTGGATCACGCCATTCTTGATATTCCGGAAACAGAATGGAATGGTACAATCATAAATTCTTTACTTATTAGCTCCAATGGTTGGATTGGCTTTGGTGCAGATATCGAAATAACAGAGGGAGAAAAACTATTTCATTACGGTGGCTTGGAGGTCTGTTCATTTACTGCGATAGCCTTTGGACATATCCTACAGTTTGCCGAAACAGGCACCCCAGCTGTGCTTTATGATATTATCGGTGATGAACTAATTGTGGAATATAGAGATGTAAGACGGATTGGTGTGGCAGGTGAGCGGCTAAACTTTCAGATACGAGCGAATCTGTCGAATTCGAATATTGTTCTGAGTTATGGTGCCTTTGTAGTGGGCCTTGAGGCTCCCAATTTACGAAATAAACCAAGTTCGAGTTATTCAAGCGAATTGGAGGGTTTGGCATTTCATGAATTCGTCGCGGGTATTAGAGGGCAATCGGATGTTACATTAAGTACACGAGGAGGATTGCATTGGTCTGAACCGACTATTAGCATTTACGGTAATGGGTTTTGTAGCATTGATGAAACTATGTCACAAGATCGATTGGCATCAGGTTCGAGATATGTATTCAATAAGGTGAGCGGCATCGTGGGATGCCAAGATGAAGCTGCGCTGAATTATATTCCCAATGCCGAATATGAAGGGTTATGTGCTTACCATAACTATTATTGGGCAATTTCAGCTATGGGTTATGCATGTACGGACGAGTTAGCTTGTAACTTCGATCCGGAGGCTGTTTATCCTTCGGCGTATTGCTCCTATTGTAATTATGGTTGCACAAATGAAGATGCATTGAATTATGATCCTGATGCATCAATCGATCAAGGGTATTGTATAACCGATCCTTTGGGGACCACTCCTGAATTTGCGATTCCTTTGGACTTTCAGAATGGATTGGCTATGGAATTATGGAGTAATCAGGCCGGTGATGGTATGACGATGTGGGGTAATACAATGGTGGCTCACTATTCATTCAGTTTTCAAGAGTTCACAGCAATTCGTTTCTCTCTAAAGGGGTTATATCACGGTAGTGATATGGTTATGGAGGTTCACTCTGTTAACGGAGGGACATGGGATTTGGTTGAATGGAGGGATGATGTGAACGGGTCTATCCCAGAGATAGTGCTATGGGCGGAGGCGGATATGGAGTATGTTCTTTCTGTTTATTGTTTTGCATATCAACGTTTTGCCAATCACTTATTGGTTGCTAAAGTTTTTGAGGATTGCGCAACTTCACTTGGCGGGCCAGGTGAATATTATTGCGAAGATGAATCAGACAATTTATGGATTGGGTATCAATTTAATTCTTTGACGTGGATAATCGATGGGGAATATCCTGCAACTTCGGGATACACTTTGAATGTGGGATATTTTGATCCTGGTGTACACACTTTCAGAATGATTTTCAACCATCCGATGTGCCCCATTGACACGACGTTTATGGTGACCATTCTAAATGGGCCAGAGGTTATGGTGCCTGATGATATTTTTATTTGTCCAGGTGATACAGTTCTAGTTCAATTGCAGGCAGATACTGAATGGCAGGCATCTTGGACAGGCTGGGGAGTTCCACCGCCATATGAATCTTGGGCAAATGGTACAGAGTTGCAGGTGTCAGGAAACAGTGAATTTGAAGTGGAAGTGATAGATAATAATAATTGCTCTGCACAGGACTCTTTTACCGTAAGCTTTGGCCAAACGAATTTATACAGTTTGGAGCAAGATCCTTTTTTGAATGGAAATTCAGTGAATATTGCTGGGGATGCCGATCATCAATGGTTTCTGAACGGTGAGATTATTGAAGGTGCCAATGACAATGTTTATACGCCAACAGTTACGGGTGATTATAGTGTACTAAACACCTCGGGTAGCTGTAGTCAGATGAGCGAAACTATTTACTTCAATTATGAAGAAGTATTGTGTAATCAACTTTTTGAAAGTGCTCCTCAGATTATGATTCAAGATGAGGTATTGTTTTCGACTTCTACTTATGAATTACAATGGTTGTTCAATGGAGCAATCATTGAAGGAGCCACATCTTCTGAATATACTCCTTTGAGCACAGGTTATTATAGCCTATTGCATGGTGTCGGGGACTGTGAATTTGAGAGCCCACAGGTGTTT
>JBDKJN010000382.1:0-2944 GCA_039796595.1 Bacteroidota bacterium | reverse complement strand
TATGCACATTTGGCAACACGCTAACACGAACCAATTGAGGCGCAAGTGTTGCGCCAGGTGAGTCATGGTCGAGCAGTTCGTCTTCTGATACCAAACCAATATACTTACCCGACTCCACCACTGGTAGATGCACCAAGTGGGCATCGTCCATCAAACTCAATGCTGTTTGCGGGTCGTCTTGTGCCTGTAACACAGGCACATCTTTAACGAGGAGTTGCTGAGCGGTTATCAAGGGTTTTCGAAATTTTATTTAACTAACTTATACTCTGGTAGACTAAACACCCTACCGAACGTTGCCATCAATTAAGGGTGTTTAACTATTCTATTACATTTAACTGCTTCTTCCATCCAAATGTTGCAGGATTCTTCCGATTTCAAACTACAACTTTTACCCATTTATACACATGTCTGACTTCATAGTTCATTTGGAGCGACAAACTTTGCGTTTTTCTTCATTTGTCCAACGGACTCGCATTTTATTCTCGTCCTTTACTATTGGCCCTGCATCTGGATTTGAATGAGCAATTACTGCATTCACGTACGAGAATCAAGCCAAAGCATGCTTAGCTATTTTTTTCATGTCGTTTATGCCCTTGTATCGCATTTTTGCAGTCAATTTGTCACCCATGAAAAAAACCAAACTCAGCGTAAACATCAACAAGATCGCTACCCTGCGCAATGCGCGTGGACACAACACACCTAACGTGGTGGAATGGGCTATAGCCATTGAGCGATTCGGTGCCGAAGGAATAACGGTTCACCCGCGTCCAGATGAGCGCCATATAACACGCCAAGATGTCTATGACCTGAAAAAGGTGGTAACAACTGAGTTTAATATAGAGGGCTTCCCTTCTCGTGATTTCATTGATCTGGTGCTGCAAGTGATGCCCGAACAAGTTACCCTGGTGCCTGATCCGCCCGACGCTATCACAAGCAATGCCGGTTGGGATGTCAAAAATCACCGTGCCTTCTTATTGGAGGTTATTCAGGAATTCAAAGCAAAAAATATCCGCACTTCCATCTTTTTGAATCCTGATCCCGAACAACTCGATGCGGTGAGCCAGGTTTCACCGGATCGTATCGAGCTCTATACCGAGCCCTACGCCGCGAACTACTCACGTGGCCGTGAAATTGCAATTGCTCCATTCATCGAAACAGCTCGGATAGCAACGTCCATGGACATAGGAGTGAACGCTGGCCACGATCTTAGTTTGGAAAATCTCAGGTTCTTCACACAACAAATTCCAGGGCTCTTGGAAGTAAGTATTGGTCATGCGCTTATCAGCGACGCGCTCCATTTCGGAATGGAAAACACAGTTCGCATGTATCAACATTGCTTGGAGCCTTAGTATGAAGTTGTTCTATAAAACATTTGGCGAGGGCCAACCTTTGCTCATCCTGCATGGTTTATTTGGGAGTGCCGACAATTGGTTGACACATGCAAAAAACTGGTCGGAACACTATCAGGTTTTTCTTATCGATCAACGCAATCATGGGCATTCTCAGCATCACGAGGCAATGTCCTATGCACATATGGCAGAAGACCTCTTTGAATTAATTGCTGAAAATAACTTACGAGATATTCTACTGCTAGGACATAGTATGGGTGGAAAAACAGCCATGACCTTTGCCCAGGAATATGGCTTTCTGATCGAAAAAATGATCGTTGTGGATATGGGTATTAGAGCCTATCCCCCTCATCATCAGACCATTTTTGATGGATTAAATGCCGTAGATGTTGAGCATTGCGCCAGTCGTCAGGAAGCTGAAAACAGATTGTTACCGTTTGTGCCGGATGCAAGTACAAGGCAATTTTTAATGAAAAATCTGTTTTGGAAAGAGCCTGGCAAATTAGCCTGGCGATTTAATCTACCCGTTCTTCATCGCGAAATCGAACATATTATGGTCGGGCTCGAACATAAAATATGCGATGTCAAAAGCCTTTTCATACGCGGAGGACAGAGCAACTATATTAAACCAGAAGAGTTTGCATCGATTCATGCCCTGTTTCCAAAAAGTAAAATTGCGACGGTTGAAAATGCCGGTCATTGGGTTCATGCTGAAGCTCCAGCAGAATTTTCAGATCTTGTCATTGATTTTCTTCATAACGGATAACCGCTAATGATTTAGTTGTCCGCTTCCGGGTTACGAACTTATGGACAACCCTTTCGTTCATATGAAATCATCAAAAGCCAAAAAATCACATCCCTTTATATAACTTCGCATGATATTCCTCGTATCAGCAATATTTTGAACTGAAACGAGTTATCCACCCGCTTGAGAATTCTAATTTTCACCATATGTATCTGTGCTTCCTTTTTGACGTTCGGTCAACGAAGCAGTAAGAAATTTGAGAGAAGCAAAGACATTGGTTTGATCTCAGGTACCGCATATTACATTGGTGACATCAACCCATACAAACATTTTGGAGGCAACCTGAAGGCATGTGGCGGCTTGAGCTACCGCAACAATTTTGATCGTCGATGGACGGTAAAGGGCAGTCTCCTGATGGGGGTGATCGAAGCCTGGGATGCCGATAGCAAAAATGCTTGGCAAATAAATCGCAATTTGCATTTCCGCAATCAAGTGGTTGAAGGCAGCCTGCAATTCGAGCTCAACTTTATTGATTATCAGTTGGGAAATAATGCCTATCCATGGAGTCCATACCTTTTCACCGGACTGGGTTATTTTCAAATGAAACCGATGGCCAACCACAAAGGCACCTGGTATGAACTCCAACCACTTGGAACTGAGGGCCAAGGAACACCTTACGGTAAAGAAAAATATCGCACCGGTTTGTTGAGCGTTCCTTTCGGTGTTGGTTTTAAGACCAATATCTGGGCGATTTTCGGGTTTTCATTGGAATGGGGGGTACGCAAGACCTGGACAGATTATTTTGACGATGTTTCTACGGTGTATGTCAACCCCGAACTACTTGAAGATG
>JBDKJN010000381.1:0-3488 GCA_039796595.1 Bacteroidota bacterium | reverse complement strand
GATACGTTATGGACCAAGGTTCTTGATTTTGGTGAACCATTTTATGACATTACGAAAATCTTCGAGCTGCCCAATGGTGAACTTATTTTAACTGGAGAAACCTTTGGAGCCATCACCTTTTCCGTGATTTATAAAATTGGAGCTAATGGCGAGTATTGGGAACGCATTCTTCAAGGCCCGGATAATTTATATGGCTTCACACCAGTTGGTCATTATTACAATGGTAAATTCTATACGTTTTTTGGAGCCCACCAGGATGAGCTTTCAGCCTATCCATTAAATTTTTCGCATTATATGGCTGTGCTTGATGTGGAGACCATGACATGGGATGATCAAGTGGAGCTAAATATGGTTTTTGACTCACAGCCGACCGCATATTCTAAGTTCTCAGATATTGTGGCGTTAGAGGATGGAAGGGCGGTATTGTTATTTACGGAATATACGCCTTTAGGTGTGGATCCCGATATAATTATGTTATTAGCAGTGGATACAACCGGCGAAGTGCTATGGGAACGTTTAATTCCAACTCCAGATATTTTAGATCTCGTTGCAATAACAATTCCCAATTTTTTGGATCGAAGCAGCGATGGTGGATATACCATCAATGGATATTTTACGAATTTTGATATTAGTCAATCCCATTGGTACGTCAAAACCGATCCATGCGGTCAGGTGCTGCCGTATGAATGCGATCCAACGAGTGTTCAGGATTTGGAGCTCGACAATGGAATTGCAGTATTTCCTAATCCCGCTTCAGAGCAAATCAATGTTTCCGCTGACCAGGACATCAGCAGCGTTTCATTCATCAACATCTACGGTCAATCGGTCCAACAGATCGCGTTCCACCAACGCAACCTAAAAGCCGAAATCGATGTGCATGATTTAGCCGCTGGCATATACATCGTTCAAATTGAATTGAGCAATGGACAATCGGCATCGCGAAAAGTGATCGTAGAATAAACAAATGATCCAAATAAAAAAGGCACCTTGCGGTCCCTCTTTTCATTTTATTTTCTTCTATTACTCGACAATCAATCGGCTCGTGCGGCCTGCATGCTGAACGGTGTACACACCTGCTGCAACATCCGACAACTCAAAGGTCATCGTCGGAGATGTTACACGATATCGACTTACAAATTGTCCTTGGCTATTCCAGATGGTTACATCTGAATCCATGTCCAATGCATTCATTTGGAATGCTCCGCGTGTTGGATTCGGATACATGGTCCATTGTGCCGAAGCAGTTTCGATAACATTATCCGGACAATCCACACACATATTGAAACATACCAGTGGCAGAACAATATCCGAAGTTCCAGCCTGGATGAAACGATTGTAACCGCCAAATCCGTCTTCTTGTCCACATTCAAATGGAACGACTTCCCAGTTCGGGCCGTTGAGGAATTTGTACGTCACCAACGTATTGGTAGGAACGGTGATCGTGTAGGTATAAATTGAACCACCTTCCAAACTCATCTCATCTGATGTGGCATTAAATCCATTGAATGATCCTGCTACGAACACACCGGCTGGTTCAACAACTTGTTCCGCCATATTCACTCGGAAAGTAATGTTCACTTCTGGTGTAACTACACAATCTACGCATCCACTGAAACAAACAATTGGAAGGGTCGCGTTCGTTTCTCCGGCAGTATACGAACGGTTAAAATTGCCTCCACCATCATCGCTACCGCACTCCGTTGGAACTGTTTCCGCTCCTGTCCATTCCATACCATTGATGAATTTGTATGCCGACGTTTCGCCTGCCATCATTACAACTACTGCTTGATATTGATCAGGTGCAAATTCACTCATTTGTGTTGCAGTCGGATCCCAACCATTGAACGCACCAGCGATGAAGACGCCATCTGCGCTTACTGTTTCGTTGGCCATGTTGACACGGAACGTAATCAAAACCGGCGTACCACTTCCACAAGCTGCGCATGACGCAAAACATACTGGACCATAGGTTGTATCTGATGCATTTACTGCTAGTATACGATTGTACCCTCCAAAGCCATCGCCCTGACCACAGTCAGAAGGAACGACTTCAGATCCACTCCAAGCATTGCCGTTGATGAACTTAAACAATACATTGCTATTCACCGGTACCGAAGCTGTGAGCTCATAAATGCCATCGCTGTTGGCGTCCGTCATCTCAGAAGTCGCCGGATTCCAACCTTGGAAATTACCTGCGATATGCACGCCATTTGGAGAAACGGTTTGTGTAGTCATATCCACTTTGAATGTGACATCCACAGTTGTAGGTTCTACAACATCTTCGCAATCCACACAGCCCGAGAAACAAACTGGACCAAATACGATATTCTCGTTGCCAATAACCAACTCGCGATTGAATCCACCGAATCCGTTGTCAACTCCACATTCCGCAGGCACCGTTTCTTGTTCGCTCCAAGTGCTTCCGTTGATGAATTTGAATTGAATAGTCTGATTGCTTTCAATTTGATAACTCAATTCATAATAACCTCCTCCCATTTCATTCATCACAGTGCCGTTCGGATTCCATCCTTGGAAACTACCCGCGATGTGAATGCCGTTTGGAGATGCAATCTCATTGCTCATGTTCACCTGGAACACTACCGTAACCATCGTAGGTTCTACAATATCTTCGCAATCCACACATTCACCAAAGCATAGTGGACCATAACTTGTAGCCACATTGGCCACAACAATTTGGCGATTGCCATCTGGAGCTATTGCGCAATTTCCAACCACACTCTCTTCGCTGCCCCATGCATTCCCATTGATGAATTTGAATGCTATTGTGCTATTCGCTGGCACCATTACATCTGCAGTATAAATACCGTCTGAATTATCATCAGTCATAGTAGTCGCAGAAGGACTCCAATTGTTGAACGTACCCGCTACGTGCACTCCATTTCCGCTCACTGTTTCGTTTGACATATTTACAGCCAATGACAAAGTCACCATTTCTGGTTCGATGATCGGACAAGCTTCGCAAGATGCAAAACAAACGGGTCCTACGACTTGTGTGAAGTTACCTACCGTGTATTCGCGCATTTGTCCATTGACACCTACATCAACCGAACATCCAGCGGGTACTGCTTCATCCGTTGCACCGTTTGCGAAACGATATTCAACCACGGTTCCGATTTCAAACAATCCGATATATTCAAACAAACTGCCACCGATGTTGGTCATCATAGCAGGCGACGTGATGTCTGGGCTTGTGATGAAAACGCCATCTCCGCTAACCACTTCATTGGCCATGTCCACACGGAATGCAATCTGAACACTATCAGTAACAGGCAAACAATCTAAACATTCGCCATAACAAACTGGACCATATTGGGCCGCTACATCCTGCACGTTAAAACTGCGATTGTATCCACCAAACCCATTGCTCAATCCACACTCCATTGGGACCGCTTCTTCACCACTCCATGTGTTACCGTTGATGAACTTAAATACAATCTCTGTATTGATCGGCGCTGCCAATGTTACGG
>JBDKJN010000380.1:0-7474 GCA_039796595.1 Bacteroidota bacterium | reverse complement strand
ACCAAATAAAGCGCGATAACTTTTTTGCGACTCTTTAGCCATTGACTGAGCAAACCACTGATCAAATCGCCAACGGATAGGCCAATGTATGCCAACATCATGGCGGTTATGACTTGAACTTGACCACCTGTAACTCCATTGGTGGTGGAGAATTTTACGGAGAACTTAATCAGAATTCCAATGCAGAACCAAATGGGTAAACCAACTGCGATGCAAGCTAAGTAGCGCAAGGCACGTTCGCGCGTAGCGAAGAGATGAAAAAAGTTTCCGCGTTTAACGCCTTCTGTTTTTGTGTGATCAAATAACCCACTTTCCATAGTGCCAAAACGTAAGAACAAAAGCAATATCCCCAAAACACCACCGATGATATAGGCCGTTTGCCAACTCTGAAGTCCGAACAATGTAAACTCTTGAAGTGCAACCATAGCGCCCGCGACCGCGCCCAATGCTCCAGTCGAAACAATGATCATCGTTCCATACCCACGTTTTTCCTTGTCCATGATTTCGCTTACCAGCGTGATGGCGGCACCCAGTTCACCTGCCAGGCCAAGCCCGGCAAAAAAGCGGACAATAGCGTATTGATCAACATCTACGACAAAGGCGTTGGCAATATTGGCTAGAGAATACATCACAATGGAACCGAAAAGAATGCTCTTGCGTCCTTTCAGATCGCCCATGATCCCCCAGAGCAAACCACCTACGAGCATACCGCTCATTTGCCACAAAAACAAGGAGTAATCATACATATCCACCAACGCAGGGTCAGTTATGCCAATGCCAGCAAGACTTTTTTTGCTGACCATGTTGAACAACTGCAAATCATAGATGTCAACGAAATAGCCGAGTGAGGCCACAAAAATGGTGAGCCATACTTTTTTGTTATGCGATGCTGTTGCCACAATTGAAATGATTAATGCGTAAGGTGATTGTTACATCGAATGCAAAGAATTCGCTGCGGTGAGCAAATTAATCAAAATTGCTGCAAGCACAAAACCTTACACTTTATACTGACCTCTAGAGCACATTAAAATTGGAATGCACTACAGAAATGGTCATTGTTCCAGAAAATGTTACTTCCGTGAATAATCCTGCTGGGCTTCAAAATAGCCTGTAGCGTTATTCTAGACAAAATTCAATTGAACGGGATGCTTTGCCAATGCCTTCGAAATAAAGCCAGCTACAAAGCTCAGTCTTTAAAGCCATATTGAGCAAGAAGGTTCTCATACATGATCAAATCATCAGAGAGCTCCTTGGTTTATGAACCACATTTGTTTATGCCTTGCGCTGCGCTATCTTAAACCTATGTCGTATCGCCATAATAGTTCCAATCACCATCACTAAACAACCAATCCACAAGACATTGATTTGTGGAAAAACTTGCGCTGTCATGATCAGCATATCGCGGTCCAATGAACTGTGTTTCTGAACTGTCAACTCAATTCCTTCAGGTTTATTCTGAAGCGCGAGCAACATTCTGAAAGTTTTGGATTCGATCGGATAGGGGACAGGTGTTCCGCTGACATCCACCATTGGGACAATCAATTGCTCAGTGCGCTGTTTTGATGTCAAGGTCAAAAATGCACGTTGACCGCGTGTACCCTCCGGCAATCCTTCTGGAATATCATTGATGGTCACCAAGCTGTCGATCTTCATGGTGATCACCTCTGTCAACGATACTTCTTCACCAACTTTTACAATGCCCGTTTTAGGTTCCAAATAGCCTTGTTCTTCTTGGACCTTAATTTCGGTATCGGTGTACTTGATAAAGGTATACAAGTCATGGCCAAGGAAATGTTTGATACTCGGTTCACGACTATTGCCCTTGGGTGATTGCAGGATGGTTGGTTCCAATACAAAAACACGCTCTCCAGGTACGCCAGGTGTCCAATTGGCCAAATGGCTCTGCGCATGACTGTCCAATTCTCCTGGTGTAATGGCTGTCCAATATTTATGTTGATCTACATCGCTCAGGAAATCACCTGTTGAGGTATGTGTTTTTAAAGCGCGGAAAGGGAAGCCCAAATGTTGCACATATTCGCCTTCACTATAGGTTTTGGGGCGCACATCAAAATACTCGACAGTGACCAAAATGCGATCGCCACTCTTTATTTTGTCTTTGTAATGAACAAAATAATCGCCCATTAATGCGGTATCGCCTTTTAGCATGAGCATATCTTCCTTGTCGTTGAATTCCTTGTTGATTTTGCTAATACTTACATCGCTGCGAGAAACAAAATAACTCTGCCATGTGCTGATCACCGCGCCTAAAATCAACATCGCAAATCCGAAGTGGGCTACACTTGCCCCCATAATGTCCAATTTGCCTTTCAACACTTTCCAGGCATAGTTGGCGTTTGCGACCATAGCGAAATAACAAGACCCAACCAAAACCAAGAGCATAATATCGAGTTGTGCCGAACGCACATTGGAATGAATTGCCCAGGCCGTTAGACCAGTCAATACGATTGTAATAATTAGACTCAGAACCAATTGACGCAAGAAACTCTTGAGTTCGGTATTCTTATATTTCAGATATTGTCCAAATGCAATGATCAGGAAGAGAATAAAGGTAAATGGGATTTGAAACTTGTGGTAAACGTCAAATCGATCGTCACCGGATGGAGCTGAGAAATTGTGTTTGCTCATAGACTCAAATACACCCCATCCCGTGCTTTTGTGTAATGAGGCAAACATGGACTCGAACGGAGCCATAAAAATATTGCCGACATTGATGCTCGTCACTACTGTGATCTGCACTCCCATAATCACTAGAATCAATGCTCCAATGAACATCCAGAATTCGCGACTCCATAGTGCTTCTTCTTCTTCTCCTGGCTTGCGGAAACCTTTGCGATAAGCTATTATAGACATCACCGCCGTTAGTAAGATGAAGACCAAACACAATCCTGGAATCATGGTGTCCTGGCCGGGAAGAAGTTTGTCCAATTCTTCCGCTGTCTTGTAGGTTTTGTAGGTCATGATATTGCCGATACCGACGACAAAGAGTATCCCACAAACACCAACATAAATGGTACGCAACAATTTGCTGGGTAGCAGAAGATAGGTTGTCAATGCAACAAAGAACAACAGGTACACAAGCAATTGGGCGAGAATACCACTATCAACAAAGCTGTGTACTGAGCTATCACCAAGTACGCCACTTCGAGTGAGGAATGTAGAGTACAATACCAAAATGAATGCACCTACACTTAGCGTCAACGCCGCAAACGTGGAGCTATCCTTGCGCTGATTGATAACCAGCAAGTGAGCAGCAGCAACCAAAATCAACCATGGATCTAACGAGGCGTTTTCAACTGGATCCCAAGCCCAGAATCCACCGAAGCCCAAAGCTTCATAGGCCCAAGCACCGCCCATTAAAATTCCAGTTCCTAAGATCATGATACCGAAGAATGACCACGGAATAGCTGGACGCATCCATCCTCTTAAGTCCTTGCGCCAAAGCCCGGCGATGGCATATAAGAAAGGAACAACTGTAGCCGCAAATCCTAGGAACAATGTCGGTGGATGGATAGTCATCCAATAGTTTTGCAACAATGGATTGAGACCTTTGCCATCCATAAAAGGCTTTAGAGAAAGATAATCCGGATTCATGGTCCAGGGCAAACCAACATTGCTCGATGCCTCACGCAACAAGGTAAATGGATTGCTACCGAACTGAAAATCGCCGAAATAAACTCCGAGTAACATTGAAGACAAGAAGACCTCGACGACAGCCAATACCATCATAACCCATGGTTCCCAATCTTTAGCCCATCGGATCAAACACAGTCCGATGATCACATGCCAGAAGGTCCATAACAAAAAACTACCTTCTTGTCCTTCCCACATACAACTGAAAATATAACGCAAAGGCATGGCGTTATTGAGATGTTCCCATGCGTATTTGTATTCGTACAAATGATTGAACAGGATGAATAACAAGGTTCCTATAATACCGATAACAGCAACAGCATGCACTGTAAATGACCAACGACCAAGACGCAGGTATGATTTGGCTTCGGGATGTTTTGTGGCGAGATAATAAGTGTAGCCACTGAAAATGGCACTTACAAAACTGAGGATGACAAGAAAATTGCCCAGCTGACCGGGCAATAGATGTTCGTTGAGATATTGTATCGATTCCATGTAGGAGAGAAGAACTGACGCCGGTTTTACTTAGCGTCTGCGCTTAGGCTGTGTTTTTGTTCGTTGTATTTGCTTGGGCACTTCATCAGCATGAAGTTGGCGTGAAAGATTTTGTCGTCTCCCATAACGCCTTCTAATGTGACCGTTTCGGACTGTTCCAATCCCATAGGACGACCTTGTTTGTCCGTCAAATGAACCTCGCAAGATTGTCCTTTGTTGTCGGTAACATGAAAAATGGTCAAGTCAGGATTGATTTTCGCATCGTAGCTAATGCCTTTTGTTTTGTCCAAGACACCAACAACTTTAACTTTTTCATTTTTTGCAAGTGCTGATTCAGCGAAGCTCACGCTATCAACGGATGAAGTGAACGTGCTAATCAAGACAGCTGCGAGCGCAAAAACAACGGCGAGAATGACAATATGTGTTTTTTTCATAGTCTTACTTGTTGCTATTGAGTTTTTTTTCCAATTTGCTTACACGGCGATCCACACGAATAACGGCATACAACAAACCTATCATTACTACAGCTGAGACTGCAACAACCACCTTGATTTTTCCGCTGGAATAAAAATATTCTTCCATTCCGTCAGACGCTTTGGCCGTAAACGTGCAAAACATTAAGGCTATAAAAAATAAACTATGCTTAAAGGTTTTCATGATCTTGTTCAATTTTTAAAATGCGAAGACGAATATTGTAAATCCAATATCCCAAAAGGATAAAACCGATAGTTGCCGGATAAAATATCGTTCGTAGCGAACTGTCCAGGTCGTATTGCGAAAAAGCTGGATTGCCGCTTTTTCCAGGGTGCAAACCCTCGGTAAATCGAGGCAATACCATGAGCAATACAAACATCAGAATGCAGGCAAAAATGTTATAGATCGCCGCGAGTTTCCATTTGTTTTCTTCTTGTTGTATGCTGTTGCGCAAAATGAAATATGCACTGTAAACGATGAATACAGCCAATGCTCCATTGAGCTGAGGGTCTTTGGTCCACCAAGCATCCCATGTAAAACGCGCCCAAATACTTCCCGTGACCAATCCCAATATACAAAAGACCATTCCTACGGCTGCGCTCATTGCTGCTTTGTTATCGTGTGGTCTGATCAAAGCAGGGTTAATTGCCACGATGGTTTGATCGCCATCTCGCTGTCCCTTTACCAATACAGTGATGCTTTGCACCAATGAAATGATCATCAAAAAAAACATAGTAAACCACATTGGGACGTGCCACATAAGGTTGCGGATACTCTCCATGATGATGGGCTGGTAAGGATAACTGAAAAAGGACGCTTCACCGTGCTGAAACTTTGGCATTTGGCTCGACTGCAATTCGGCATTGACTGTGAAATCGGTGACCTTCATTGGACTTTCCAAAAACACAGTCCCATCCACTTGATTGTTTAGTACAAATGCAAAAGCTTTGCTGTGAATTTCATTTGGCATGGTGACACTCGCGCGCACATGACTGTTGTCCATGACTTCAGTTATTGTACAGGGTATCGACAAGGTGCTGTCATTGATTAAAAACAGCGCATTATTACCTTCAGCAAAATGGGTATTGTAACCAGTGAGCGTAAAGCTGTGTTCACCAGGCTTGATTTCGGATAAATCGGTTTGAAGAAGAGCAGGACTAAGGGGGGTGAGAAAAGCGAAAATAGCGACATACATGAGGAGTAGGGCGCAGAGTATCTTAAATCCGAAATGCATCTTCATCTCTTCTTAATCGTGCTGGGTTGGGCTTCAAATTATTCTCTCCAAAGGTAAGGAAATAAGAGGTAGGCCAACACCATTGCCAATACATTAAGTACAACCAAAAGCATAAGTTGATATCCATTGCTGGCCCATGTCACTCCTTCGATGGCTAGTCGGGTGAATTTCACTATAGTAATGAGCAATGGAATGACCAGTGGAAAGCCCAGAATTGCCATAAGACCCACACCGTTGCCCGTTCGTTGTGCTAGTGAGGCGACGAAGGTGAGTGTAATGCCCAATCCCGTAGAACCCAAAACAAGGCCTGTGATCAATTGTCCCCAATCGAGTTTTCCCAACACGGAATCACCGAAAAAGAGCAAAAACAAAAGCAAACTGCAAACGTTTAGTGCTGCAATTTGTATAGCGTGGTAGATACATCGACTGATGATAACTGCTGTTGGTCGAGCCAGAGTATATAAATGCAGCAACTGCGGATGATGCGAGCTGTCGAGCGCCTTGTGCATGGCATTAAAAGAGGTGAACAAGCCTGTTACCCATAACAGTGCGCCCCAGGTTTGACCGTCAGCTACTTTTTCGAAGGATAGATAACAAATAAAAAGTGTACTTAGAAGATAAATGACTAAAGCCGCAAAATGGTCTTTGCGACGAAACTCGCTTTTCCATTCCTTGCCGAGCAAAAGTCGTATTTCTGAGAAGAGACTTAAAGCCATTTAGCGATGCGGGTGTTGCGTAATAAATAATCGATACTCCAGCGACCTCCTCCGGTATAGAGCAAAAGTGAAAATCCACCGAAGTATAAAAACGCACTTTCACGGTCGGCCATAGGATCACCAGCATGAACAACTAAAGCAGCGACAAGCATACAAATGGCGTTGGTAAGAGCTGAGAATCGCGTGAACAATCCGACCACCAAAAAGATGCAACAATACAATTCCGCCCAAATTGTCAAAGCAGCACTCCAATAATCAGGAATACCGAATGGTCTGGCAAAATCATGTTGTATAGTATCCCACTTATAAAACTTTTTAAGGCCGTGTTCCATGGCCATATAGCCGCCGAATATGAGCCTGGCAGAGAATAAAACGGCATCTTTCGCTATGGGGGATATGCGTTCTAGTGTCGTCATTCAAAAATTACTTCCAAAGTTATTTTTTCACCATTGCGATCAATAACAGCTTGTGTCTTGGCGCCTTTTTCGAACTTGCCCAAAGCCTCCATATAAACATAGATATCTGTGATTTCAATATCACCTAACTTCACCAAAATATCGCCTTTTAGCATTCCTGCCTTTTGCCCTGGTCGCCCTTCCTTGGTGCCATCGAGTTTTAGTCCAGGTCCATTGTACATATAGTCTGGCATAACACCCAAGGTGACTTTGAAATCAGAAGCAGCGGGTGTAGCATCTTTCGTTTTTTGGAAATGCAATTTTCCTTTGTCATCCACTTTTGTAATAATAGCTGAGATGTAATCTACGACCGTTTGTATACCCGGGTAATTCACTTTGTCGGCATCATCAGAAGGTTTATGATAATCTTCATGTTGACCAGTAAATAAGTGCAAAACAGGCAAATCCAAATAATAAAAGCTGGTATGATCGCTTGGTCCTACGCCGCT
>JBDKJN010000379.1:0-9664 GCA_039796595.1 Bacteroidota bacterium | reverse complement strand
TTCAATGCATACCTTACCATTGGATGTAAATTTGATGGCGTTGCCGTCAAGATTGAGCAGAATTTGTTTTAGTCGGTGATCATCAATGACCAATGATGCAGGTAGGTTGTGGTGTACTTTGGCTTCAAGTTGAATACCCTTTTGCTCTGCAGATGCACGCAACAAACTTGAAACATCCATGACCGCCAATTGAATATTACTAGGTCGTGGATCGAGTTCCAATTTGCCATTTTCCATTTTGGAGAATTCCAGAATGTCATTAATAAGCATCAATAAGTTTTGACCACTCCTATATATAGTGTCAATTTGATCATTTTGCTCTGAATTGAGCTCACTTTGTTTGAGCAAACTGGAAGTGGCGATTACACCGTTGAGCGGAGTTCTAATTTCATGACTCATGATGGCCAGGAAATTGCTTTTGGCTTTAGCCGCTTGTTCAGCTTTTTCTTTAGCCAGCACCAATTCCTCTTGATACATTTTCAATTTGGAAATGTCCTGGACACGATAGACAAGGAATTTTGTATTTTGAGAATGCAATTGAATGATGGCGATACGCGCTTCTATTTCGGAACCATCTTTTTTCATCAAGGTGGTTTCCTGAGTCCAAAAATGTTCTTCGTTGAGTTTAATGAACCCATCCTCAATTTCCTCCTGGGTCAAAGGATTTTTTCTCAGGACCCTGAAGTCAACGTCGATCAGCTCTTCTTTTGAATATCCAAAAAGTTCTATTGCACGTTGGTTTACGTCATAGATCAATCCCGTGGTATCCGTCACGAACATTCCATTTTCCGTTCGCGTTATGAGTGATTTGAGAATTCGTTGATTCAATTTCTGCTCACTCATGAATTTATTCTTTATTCGTGCGGTGAAATAGCTTAGTAAATTGGTTGTTGAAACCGTCGCGACGTACATCCATTTGTCATTGGTAGACATATAGTTGTTAAAGAGAATTAGTAGGACAGCTCCTCCAGTGCTTACTAAGGTGAAGATTAAAGCCTCGGCATTTTTTCTGAATGCGTAAACGCATATGAGCATCATGAGGATATAAACGGGAAAGTATGCTCCGGAAAAATCATTGTACCAACATGCCAAAAGACCTTGAAACATGTATAAATAAAATCCGCAATACATTAGACGAGCATATATCCGAAGGCTGAGATTTTTTTGGTAGCCCCAAAAGAATAACATTGCACAATAAAGAAATACGATTAGCCGATCGAACATCAATTCGTGTGCATCCTCGATAAAGAAATGAAATACCAATGCGAATAATAAAGACGTAACAGCACCGCCAGCGGCCATGGCACGATAGAAGCGGAAATTGCCTCCAGTATTGACTTGACTAATCAGTCCGTACATTGGTTCTTTTTGAATCTTTCTATTATCCAACTTATACTTGCATCGTCGACGAATGGTTACAATTGGTAGAAATATTTTGTTGTTACGGCAGGTACGAACAATTTTGGTCAGCGGAATAATTCTGAGTTTTTTGTTGCAATCATATTTGTGCAATGCACAAAGCGATTCTGACACTACATGCTATGACTGTCGAAGAGCTGCAGTGATTGGAGTCACAAGTGTCGGTGCAATCACCTCATATTATTTGCTCAATGATTTGTGGTATGATGATTATCCCCGAACGAGCCTTCATTCATTTGATGATAGCGAAGAGTGGTTGCAGATGGATAAAATGGGACATGCTTTTTCTACCTATACAATGAGTGATCAATATCATTTTGTGTTGAAGAAGAATGCAATGAGTGATCGGAAAGCAGCATGGATGGCTGCATCCACGAGTATGTTGTATGTTTCAGGAATTGAATTGCTCGATGGGTTTAGTACACAATGGGGATGGAGTTGGAGTGATATGTTGGCGAATACATGTGGTTCAAGTTTGTTTTTATTGCAACAATTGAAATGGCATGATCAACGCATTCAAATGAAATTTTCTTATAGAAATTCACCATATGCGATGTTCAATTCTGAGCAATTAGGTGACAATTTTCAACAACGATTGTTTAAGGACTACAATGCGCAAACATATTGGATGAGTTGTAACGTGTCTTCGTTTCTGGCGTCTGACAAGGCTTTCCCGCGTTGGTTGAATGTTGCGATAGGTTATGGAGCAACCAAAATGACCACTGCAAGAAACAACAACTACGATGTTAATAATTTATCTCGCGCACGTGAATTTTATCTATCATTTGATGCAGATTTGAATCGTCTTCGATGGAAGAGAAAATGGTTGAAGCAAACAATGAAAATTTTAAGCTTCATAAAAATACCAGCACCGACTTTTGAAATACGAAGTGATGGAAAAATAAAAATGCACGCGGTGTTTTTTTGAAGTAATGTTTTCATCGAAGAAACAATTTAGAGATACAAGCGTTAAAACGCAGGATATAAAAAAATAATGATGACCGAAATGTCCAACCTCATCTTAAATGAAACTACGAGTTCGTGGTCAGAGGGGGAAGTACATTCTTCATCGAACGAATCACTCGGCTTTGTGAACGTCTCAATGTACACGGGAGCAAGTGGAGTGAATATTTCTAATAACGTAAACAAATCAACCGTTACTAAAATGAAGACAACAAAGTCAAATGCTGCTCCAAAGGCAGTAAAGAAGGCTGCTGCTAAGAAAGCTGCGCCTAAGAAAGCTGCTGCTAAGAAAGCTGCTCCTAAGAAAGCTGCTGCTAAGAAAGCTGCTCCAAAGAAGGCTGCTGCTAAGAAAGCTGCTCCAAAGAAGGCTGCTGCTAAGAAAGCTGCTCCTAAGAAAGCTGCTGCTAAGAAAGCTGCTCCTAAGAAAGCTGCTGCTAAAAAAGCTAGCAAATAATTTTGCAGATCTTAAAAGGTATCTTAAAAACCCTGCTTCGGCAGGGTGTTTTGTTTTAAGTCCACCGGTTTATCCACTTATATATTGTAGGGGATTGCTTTTTCAGCTGGTTCATTGGTGTCACGGCATGGCGCGATTCACCAAACGAACGATCGGTTGAAGGCTATTGCTCCGATGAATGAAGTTGTAGTGAAAGTCTAGCATCCAGTTTTTCTAATCTGGACTGAATGAAGGTGCGGTCATGCACTGGTGTCCAATTTTTTAGGTCACTCAGACCATCGAGCGATTCGAATGTGTAATCCGGGTTTAACGTTCCGCGAATCTTATTTGGAAATTGGAAATGCCGAATCAAAAAGTACGCAGGAATCTCTCGCGAAATGCGAGTCCTTGGTTTGGCACTTTCATTATGTTAGCTTCGAAAAATCAATGGCTCAATCGGATGTAGATGGCCAGGTGATCCGAATAACCCGCTTTGTAGCTGTCTCCAACGTAGGTGCGATTGGGGCGTGCCTGCCCATCCTTGTCTTTAAAAAGAACCAAGTCGTCATAAAAGCGTTGTTGACTTCCGGCTGCTGCGTGTAGACCTTTTGAAGATTCAACCAGTGACCATGATCCGATGAATTGATCCAAAACACCCCATTCACCTTTATAATAATGAGTGCCTTCATTTTTTGCAACAGCACCATACATATAATTGTACAACATAGATGGTTTTGACTGACCGGCATTCAACACGTCAAGGATACTTTTATCGGTTGGGTAGTCGTTGAAGTCACCCATTAGAAGAATTTTGGCATCGGGTTGTTTTTCTACAATCGAGCTAACCTTCGTGTGTAAAGCTTTGGCTAACTCTATGCGATTGCCTTCTGTTTCCAATTGACCACCACCACGACTGGGCCAATGGTTCACAAAAACATGAAGGTCTTCACCCTTCAATCGAAGTACACAATATAATATGTCACGTGTATTGGGATCTTCTGGGTTGGGTAATTTGACAGTTATGAACTCAGAGGATTGAACTTGGGCCAAATCTTTTCGATACAATAAGGCCACATCGATGCCTCGTTCATCTGGACTATCCTTGTGTACGATATCATATTGACCTCTTGCTATTTTTGGTTGGCGAATTAAGTCCTCAAGCACTGATCGGTTTTCAATTTCACACAGTCCCATGGCCACCGGAAGATCACCTGGAAGTGAATCCATGACCTCCGCGATATGCGGTAGTGTGGTGTGGGATTTTGCATTGTCGCATTGCAGCTTGCCTTCCGGAGTGAAGTCTTCGTCATTGATTTTTGGATCGTTAGACGTGTCAAAGAGATTCTCAACGTTATAAAATCCGATCACAATACCGGAATTGTCTTTATCGGTGCTGGTAACATTGTGACCATTGTGACAACTAATCAGGCCGATAATGATAAATACGTATAATGTTACGATAACTTGATGAATAGATGGCATATGCAATTCTTTAACATTTTGAAGTGTAACCTCAGTTGGTCGAAACTCGTTCAACGCATAGACTGATTTTGAAAACCTAAACAAAAGTAAGATGAATAAGAAGTTGATGATGAGTTTTTCTTTGTTCCTGATTTTAGGAACCCTATCATTTGGACAAGCCACTGAAATGGTTTATCTCGATGCCTTAATGAAGAACACCTCCCAGGAAAATTCCTCATATAAATTGGAGTTGACTAAAATAGGTGGTGATGTGTTCAATGGAACGATCTATGATTTCAGTGGTGAGATCAAAGCTAAAGGTCGATACATAAGGGTTAACAAGCGTTTGCTTGAAGATGGACACTTCACCTATTATTATGCCAATGGTCAAATTGAAAGCGAAGGCGAATTTGATCGCGGGGTAAAAGTGGGCTACTGGAAGCGTTTTGATCCTGCTGGTAAACGCAAATCAGATCGATATTATCCCGTAGAAAGCGCCAACAAAATTCGTGAGGCGATGGAACTCGAAAAGAACGAAGACGAATAGTGCGTATAGTTTGAAGTTCGCGTTTATTTTAGCGCAAACTTTGGGCACGTGCAAAAATCTTTCATAGCATATTTAAAAAGGACATGGGTCATACTCATGTCTTTTTTTATGGTGCAATGTGGTCCGGATAAGGAGGAAGATCGAAGTAAGGTTTTTTATTACAACGAAAGCAACGCCATTACTTCTTTGGATCCGGCTTTTGCCCGTGACCTCGAAACCATGTGGGCCACCAATCAGCTCTTTGATGGGTTGTTGGAATTGGATTCGCTTTTGCGACCACAACCATGCATTGCAAAACAATGGTCGGTTTCCGATGATGGATTGCGTTATTCTTTTGTCTTGCGCAATGATGTGCGTTTTCATTCATCACCATTGTTTCAGAATCCAGACGATCGAAAAGTAACTGCTCATGATTTTGTATACAGTTTTAATCGAATTCTCAATCCGACGGTAGCTTCGCCAGGCGCTTGGATATTTGAGCATTTGGCCGAGGATGGTGTGCTCGCCATCAATGATTCGATTTTAGAATTACGTCTTCGTCAGCCGTTTCAGCCTTTTTTGGGTTTACTCACAACGCAATATGCGAATGTCGTCCCCCGCGAGGTTGTTGAACATTATGGTGCAGATTTTCGAGAGCATCCTATAGGTACCGGCCCTTTTCAATTCGGATTTTGGTACGAGCAAATTGCCTTGGTTTTTCACCGCCATCCGAATTTTTGGAAATGCGATGAAGCAGGAAATAAACTTCCTTATCTGGATGCAGTTAAAATTGACTTTGTGAAGGATATGACCGTAGAGTATCAAGGTCTTCTGAGTGGGCGCTATGATTTTATGAGTGGAATTCATGCGGCGTTCAAAGACGAACTTCTTACGCCTAACGGAGATTTAGATCCAGCTTTTGAAGAACAAATTCGCTTTCAGAAAACCCCATTTATCAAAACAGACTACCTCGGATTTCTACTCAATTCAACACGAGTTGAAGCCAAGGAACAAGCGATTCTAAATCCCGTAGTTCGCCAAGCCATTGAGATGGCTATTGATAAAGTTGCCATGGTCAAGTATTTGCGCAACAATACTGTAATGCCCGCGAATGATGGATTCGTTCCTCCGGTGTTGTTAGGTCAAACACAAAGCGGGGCTTCAACTTATAATCCTGAAAAGGCGCGTCAATTGCTACAATCAAATGGTCTCTCAAAAGATCAATTGCATATTTCCATGTATGCAACTGGAGATTATGCGGATTTGTTGGAGTACATCCAACATGCTTTAGCTGAAGTTGGTATTACTGCACAAGTGGTGGTTCTGCAAAGTGCAAATTTCAAAGAGCAAACGAGCAAAGCGCAATTGCCTGTTTTTCGAAAAAGTTGGTTGGCGGACTATCCGGATGCCGAAAATTTCCTTGCTATTTTCAGATCGAACCGATTTGCGCCTGGCGGACCAAACTATATGCACTATTCATCTGAGGCATTTGATGCATTGTATCTCAGGGCGATTGCCGAAACCAATGATAGTTTACGTTTGAATATGTACCGCGAAATGAACGAGATTCTACAGCGCGATATACCCGTAATACCTCTTTACTACGATCAGGTATCGCATTTTGTAGGTCGCAATGTCCGAGGTTTTCGAACCAATGCCATCAATATGATTGATTTGTCTACAGTACAAAAAGTTGTTGTGCAGTAGGGGCTTTTGTTAAATTAGTGTACACTAGACACTTAGGCTTATATTTGTCCCCCTTAATTACTTAATTTACCGAAATCAGAAAATGAAAAAAGTAGTTTTACTATTTAGTATGCTCTTGTCTATGATGACATGGGCTCAAGTTGATGTGACATTTCAATTGGACATGACCGGTCAAACGGTTAGCCCAAACGGCGTGCATGTTGCAGGTGCTTTTCAAGGTTGGAATCCGGCTTCAACGGCTTTGACCAATATTGGTGGTAATATATATAGTGTTACTTTGTCCATTGCCGCTGGCACGTATCAATACAAATTCATCAACGGTAACAACTGGCCACAAGCCGAAGCGGTTCCATCGGCATGCGGTATAAACGATGGCTTTGGTGGTTTCAATAGATCAGTTACAGTTGCGGGGAACAATGCCATGACCGTAGGTCCGGTTTGTTTTGCTTCTTGTTACGCTTGTAATAATGGACCAGGTACAGTTTCTGTAACACTTGTTGTGGACATGTCCGAACAAACGGTTAGCCCGAATGGTGTGCATGTTGCCGGTTCTTTTCAGGGCTGGAATCCTTCATCGACTTTAATGAATTCCATTGGCAATGGCTTATACAGTTACACCATGGAAGTAGCTGAGAATTCTTCAATCAATTATAAATTCATCAACGGCAATGATTGGCCTCAAGCTGAGGTGGTTCCATCTACTTGTGGATTGAGCGATGGTTTCGGTGGATACAACCGTGCGTTGTCTGTACAAACTGCAGATGTTACAGGTAGTAGTGTTTGTTTTGGTGAATGCGAAGCGTGTACGACTTTACCAGATCCCGAAATGGTGCAAGTCACTCTTCGTGTAGATATGTCGGAACAAGTTGTTGATCCAAATGGAGTTCATGTGGTTGGTACTTTTCAAAACTGGACATTACCTGGTCCAGTACTATCGCCTGTTGGAAATGGCGTGTATGAGCACATAATGGAAATAACTGCGGGTTCAACTGTAGATTATAAATTCTTGAATGGCACTTCCTATGATGTCGCAGAGTCAGTACCTGCATCTTGTGGTGTGGACGATGGATTTGGCGGCATCAATCGCCGTATAGAATTATCAGGTCTGAATGATACAACGATTTCTACCGTTTGTTTTTCGAGCTGTGTAGGATGTGTTTTACCTGAGACGGTCATGGTCACTTTGAATGTGGATATGTCGGAACAAACTGTTGGTGCAGGAGGTGTACATGTAGCAGGACCTTTTAATGCATGGTCTGCAAACGCCACTGCGATGACGGATGCAAATTCTGATGGCGTGTATACGGCAGTTGTTGAAATGGACGCCAATGCACAGGTGTTTTATAAATTCATCAATGGTGACAGCTGGGGCAATGAAGAAGTTTTGCCTGCAGAATGTTCGTTGAGTGATGGCATGGGCAATTACAACCGTGTGATTTATACCTCCGACAACGACACCACAGTTGCTCAGGTTTGTTTCGCGGAGTGTCTCGATTGTGGAGTCATCATCGATGAGCCATCTAACCTCATTACCTTCAAAGTGAATATGTCGCAAGTTACTGTTTCTGCTCAAGGCGTGCACATTGCGGGCAATTTCAACGGTTGGAATGCTTCTTCCGATGAGTTGTTAGATGCCAACAATGATGGTGTGTATGAGGTGACTTTGGAATTGGACGAATGGTCTAATCTCTCGTTCAAATTTATCAATGGAAACACCTTTGATGGTGTTGAAACAGTTCCTTCAGCTTGCGGTTTGCCAGATGGCCTTGGTGGTAACAACCGATTACTCGAAACGGGCAGCAATGATGTGACCTTCGGGCCAGTATGTTTTTCAACTTGTGACATATGTTTACCCGAAGTTGAGCCTGTTTTTGTCAACGTGACATTAAAAGTGAACATGCAAGACCAAACAGTTAGCGCCAATGGTGTGCACGTAGCTGGTAGCTTCCAAGGTTGGAACCCAGCCACAACAGCGATGACTGACACCGATATGGATGGCATTTATGAGGCAGTGGTAGAGGTGGAAGCCAACACTCAAGCGCAGTTCAAATTTATCAATGGCAATACATGGGGTGACAATGAAATTGTGCCTGCAGCATGTGGTATTACCAACGATATGAATCGTTTCATCGATGTGATGGAAAACGATACTATTTATGGTCCGGTATGTTTCGGTGAATGCGAAGATTGCGAGCCGATCATTGTTGATCCTACGATGGTCAATGTGACATTGCAAGTGAATATGCAGAATGAAACGGTGAGTGCCAATGGTGTTCACGTTGCGGGCAATTTCCAAAATTGGGATCCTGCCACTACTGCAATGACAGATGTGAACAGCGACGGCATTTATGAATATACATTCGAAGCAGAAGTTGCTTCACAAGTACAATTCAAATTCATCAATGGTAATACATGGGCTGATAATGAGGTTGTACCAGCGGCCTGTGATCAGGACAATGATCTGAACCGCGCTCTTGATATTGCGGATGTGGATATTGTTTTTGGCCCAGTATGTTTTGGAGAATGCGAAGACTGCGAGCCGATCATTGTCGATCCGACCATGGTCAATGTGACTTTGAAGGTGAATATGCAAAATGAAACGGTGAGTGCCAATGGTGTGCAAGTAGCAGGTAGCTTCCAAGGTTGGAACCCAGCTACAACTGCTATGACAGACGCCGATATGGATGGTGTGTACGAAGCAGTAGTGGAGGTGGAAGCCAACACCCAGGCGCAGTTCAAATTTATCAATGGCAATACATGGGGAGACAATGAAAGTGTGCCTGCAGCATGTGGTATTACCAACGACATGAATCGTTTCATCGATGTTATGGCAAACGACACTATATATGGCCCTGTATGTTTCGGTGAATGTGAAGATTGTGAGCCGATTATTGTCGATCCTACTATGGTCAATGTGACCTTAAAGGTGAACATGCAAGACGAAACAGTTAGCGCCAATGGAGTTCATGTAGCAGGTAACTTCCAAGGTTGGAACCCCGCTACAACCGCAATGACAGATACCGATATGGATGGCGTTTACGAAGTAGTTGTAGAGGTAGAAGCCAATACAGAGTTGCAATTCAAGTTCATAAATGGCAACACATGGGGACAAAATGAAAGCGTGCCTGCGGAATGCGGCGTAACGAATGACTTAA
>JBDKJN010000378.1:0-10233 GCA_039796595.1 Bacteroidota bacterium | reverse complement strand
GAAATACTCTAAGAATGGTGAATTGGTGCTAAGAAAAAATTTTTACACACCTGAGTGTTTTGTAAACATCGCCCAAGAAGCAGATTCCTATGTACAAGATTATTTCGTGCAGCCCGAGCAGTCGAGACTTAACAATAAATATGCTCATCAACTTTTCTGGTGCAACCAAGATTTAGATACATTGTTTACAACATTTATTCAATCACCATTTATAGACAGTACATGGAGTGGTTCGGCCAGTATGAATTATCAATATGCTGTGCTCTCTTCTGATACTTCTTTGTTTTACAGTATTGGAGTTTGGCAACCGGAGACCACACTTAACGACGCATGCATAAAAAAAATCTCACACACTGGTGGTGAATTATGGAATTTTATTCATTCAGAATTAGGCGATGATAGCTGTTACGCCTTGCTTCCAATGGACGATGGTGGCGTAATAGCTGCGGTATTCGAGGTTTCAACCAATAACGAACCCCCGAAAAACAAATTGATCCGATTGGACGGCAACGGAAACCCAACTTGGACTTTGAATAGCCCAGGAGGTTTCGATTCCAAATTTATCAACAGCATCATCGGCAACGGTCCGGACGTTGTGATCTCTGGCAGACATGTCACAACTGATATAACAGGCTATTCGACTATTGCTATAGTAGTGAGCGTGGATACCTTGGGTAATACCCATTGGGTAAGAACATTTGGAGAGTATGAAGAGCTTATATTTAAAGACTTTACCAATGTGGTAAAAACGTGCGATGAGAATTATGTAGCCGGCGGTACTTGGCTTAGTACGCCTGGAATTGATGATATCCCAAAAGGTGAGGTCGACTTAGACTTCGATGAGTTTGCCTATTTAATTAAGCTTGATCGTGTGTCAGGAGATATACTTTGGGAAAGAAAATATCGATTTTTAGAAATTTATGAAGATCAACACATACTCATCGACCTAAAGGCAACACTTGACGGTGGAGTGATTTTCTGCGGTGAGGCGCGTGATATGAATCAGATAGAAGATGGTCCCATTCAACAAGGCTGGCTCGTCAAACTCGATGAGTGCGGTTGTCTAGTACCGGGCTGTGATTCGCTGTGCAACTATGTGGGCTGTGCATCGAACGATACAACAGTGTTTTTTCCGCCCGTAGCCAATCAATTTATCGTTGGGCCCAATCCAGCCGCGCAGTTCATCAATATCTACTTCGCAGGTGGTGATCTCGACCTCGCGCAAACGCATTTCGATCTCTATGACCTGCAAGGCCGATTGGTCTATTCGTTTGTGCCCGATGCACCCGATACCACCTATATGCTGAGCACCGAACAGTTCGCCAGCGGCACCTATGTCGTTCTGTTGCATCACAACGGAGAGAAAGTGCAGGAGCAGAAGATTCTTATCGCAGGGAGATAAGCTGCGCCCGCGCATTTAAAAATGTAATATTTAAAGATTTAAAATTTAAACATTTAAGTTGTGATCGTGGTTCAATGGTGGATGGCTTCGCATTTAATAATTTAATATTTAAAGATTTAAGTTGTGATTGAGGTTCAATGTTGAGAGGATTTCAACACCATCATTGATAGCTTTCACAGGGCGGACACTCTCAAAAGCTTGAATTCAAGAAATAAAAAACGAGGGCGAAATTTTTCGCCCTCGTTTGTTTTTGTAGTTCTTATAGCCGAGAGATGATGCTCTTGTTATATCGTCGCTTCCAAAACTTTCTTTCGCAATTCTTCTTTGAATTGAGCAATTTTCTTTAATAGAGTCGGGTCAGATGCAGCAATGATCTGCGCTGCTAAAATGCCCGCATTGCGACCGCCATTTAGCGCTACTGTTGCCACCGGAACTCCTGCGGGCATTTGCAAAATGCTCAATACGCTGTCCCAACCATCGATGCTGTTGCTTGATTTGATGGGCACGCCGATCACTGGTAGGGGAGTGATACTGGCTGTCATCCCTGGCAAATGCGCTGCTCCTCCTGCTCCGGCAACGATGACTTGAATGCCGCGATCTACTGCTGTGCGAGCGTACTCAAACATACGCTCAGGTGTGCGATGTGCACTTACTACTGAGATTTCATATGCCACTCCTAAGGTTTTTAGGATGTCGGCCGCTTCTTGCATAATGGGCAAGTCGCTTTTGCTGCCCATGATTATTCCTACCATGTGTTCATTTTGGTGCGAAATTAAGGCATATTTTGATTCGGTGGGTCAGGCCAGTCGCTGCTTGATGCTAAGGACATTCACGGCATTGCGCTATGGGTTGTGGATGTAGGACAGAACTGCGGAGTGTGTTTGTCGATGTTGAACTATGCCGAAGATTGCTATATTTGACCAAACCATATTATTTCGCTTATGATCCGCACGCGTCTGACCGTATTGGGATTTTTTCAATTTTTTGTTTGGGGAGCCTGGCTAATCACGATTGGCACCTATTGCTTTAATGCAAAAGGTTGGACGGGTGCTCAATTTGGAGCGATTTTCTCAACTTTGGCGCTCAGTTCCTTGTTTATGCCGGCGGTAACTGGCATTATCGCTGATAGATGGTTGAATGCCGAGCGGTTGTACGGCATTTTGCATATTCTTTATGGTGTGGTCTTGTTTTATGTGCCTTATGTCAACGACCCAGAAACCCTCTATTATGTGATTTTCGCAGCGATGATCTTTTATATGCCCACGATTTCTTTGTCCAATTCGATCTCGTTTACGATACTCAAGAACAACAACTACGACGTGGTCAAATCCTTTCCACCGATACGGGTGTGGGGTACAGTAGGCTTTATTGTAGCCATGTGGATAACCAATTTGACGGGCAGTAAAGCCAATGCCAATCAGTTTATCATCGCGGCCATTGCTGCCATTGCCTTGGGTATTTATGCGTTTACGCTCCCCAAATGCGCCCCTCAAAACGCTCTGAAAAAGGACGCCGGTTGGATGGAGCAACTCGGCCTCACCGCCTTTAAGCTCTTGGCCAATAAACGCATGTTTTTGTTTTTCTTCTTCTCCATGTTTCTCGGTGCTGCACTCCAACTGACCAATATGTACGGCGATTCCTATTTGGATGATTTCAAGCGTTTTCCAGAATATGCAGACTCGTTGGTGGTGAAATACAGTACAATCATCATGTCGATTTCACAGATTTCAGAGACGTTATTCATACTGACCATTCCTTTCTTTCTCCGTCGATTTGGCATAAAGCAAGTGATGCTTTTCTCCATGATCGCATGGGTACTACGTTTTGGTTTGTTCGCTTTTGGCGACCCCGGCAGCGGTCTTTGGATGATTATTTTGTCGTGTGTCGTTTACGGTATGGCCTTCGATTTCTTCAATATCTCGGGTTCGCTGTTCGTTGAATCCAACACGGATCCATCTATTCGCTCCAGTGCTCAAGGTCTATTCATGATGATGACCAATGGTGTTGGTGCATACCTCGGAAGCAAGGTCAGTGGGCATGTGATTGATAGCTACTTTACCATTGCAGAAAATGGGGATAAGGATTGGTCGGGCATATGGAAGAGCTTCTCGCTTTATGCCTTGGTCATAGCAATTTTATTCGCAGTGCTATTCAAATCCGACGATAAAACACGACCTGCGCAAGGCGGAGTGCCAGTGCATTAATACCAAAAAATCTAGGGGATCGTTCGGGCGTGTGAGTGCTAGACCACCTACAGCACGATTGTTTTTTGATGCTTCAATGGGATTCAAACACTCGGAGTAGCAAGGAGATGCACGCTGCAAGGCGCGTCAATAGGCCGAATTATCCTGCTTTGCGTCGGTTGATTTCGTCGCGAATGTGCGAGGCTTTCTCGTAATCCTCTTGTTCGAGCGCACTGTCGAGCATGCGTTGCAGATCATCCATGCTTAAGTTGCCGGTTTGATCCTCTGCTATGGCCTCTAAATCCATCTCTTCATCCTCATCTGATTCTTCGTCGGTGTCAACTCCGCTTACACCAGCCATTTCTAGAATGAATTCCAAACAATAAATTGGACAGTTGAAACGCACTGCAATAGCTACGGCATCACTTGTACGCGCATCTATCTCGGCAATACGGCCGTTTTGATTGACGATGAGTTTGGAAAAGAAAATACCTTCTACCAAATTGTAGATCAGAATCTCTTCGACTTCGATATTAAAACTATGCGCCAATGACCTGAACAAATCATGAGTCAATGGACGACTTGGTGTCATTTTTTCTAATTCGATTGCAATGGCCTGGGCCTCGGGTCCACCGATCACAATAGGCAAACGACGATGCCCTTCGACTTCGGACAACACCATCGCGTAGGCGCCTGTTGTACTGCCACTCGGGGCGATGTCACCAATATGTAATTCTATTTTAGCGTTGCTCATAGGTTTAGTGCTGGTCTACCAACTTTGTCTCGCTGTAACGAAGATAAGGGTTTTGAAGTTGCCGACCTATTTATTGGCCATATGTGCTTTTGCTGCCTCAATGATTTTGGGCAATACTTCGAAAGCATCACCAACAATGCCATAGTCTGCTGCCTTAAAGAACGGAGCTTCTGGATCTTTGTTAATGACTACGATTGTTTTGCTGCCATTGACACCCGCTAAATGTTGAATTGCTCCGCTAATGCCTACAGCAATGTATAGATTTGGTCGAATGGTGATTCCGGTTTGTCCAACGTGTTCGTGGTGAGGGCGCCATCCGATATCGCTAACGGGACGAGAACATGCTGTTGCTGCGCCCAAAATTTTAGCCAACTCTTCAATCGGTCCCCAATGTTCTGGTCCTTTCATTCCACGACCAGCAGAAACAACCAAGTCCGCTTCTGGCAATGGAATTTCACCATCTTTGGACTCTGATTTCACTTCTTTTACAACAATACCCGCTTGGCCTGCGTCAGCTTGAAAAGCTTCAACAGCTGCTGTGCCACCTGTTGTTTTGATACCGTATGAATTAGGAGTAACTGTGATTACTTTTTTCTCCGTCAACAATTGGATATCGGCAATGGCTTTACCGCTGAATACATTCTTTTTCACAACAAATTGCGCATCGGGCAACGCTGTTGCACCTGGTACCAAACCTGCGTCTAAGCGGGCTGCAACACGCGGTGCTACCATTTTGCCTGTAAGATCATGACTGAAAACAACTACTGATGCGCCAGAAGCTGCAACAGCGGCCAACATTACGCGTGTGAGTTGTTGAGAGTCGCTTGAATTTACATCTTGTGCATGCAATACTTTTTGAGCGCCTACTGCGCCCAATCCACCGTCGCCTTGAAGTGGACCTACTACAAGTGCAGTAGCTGTAGTACCTTGTTGTGCTGCTAGTGCTGCGCCATACGATACGGCTTCCAAGCTGCTTTTGGTGATTTTACCGTGATGTTGATCTGCAAATATGATGATTGACATAGTCTGATTTTCTTGAGGGTTGGTGAATTAGATGGCTTTAGCTTCTTCGGCAAGTAAACGAATCAAATCGCTTGCATTTTCAGCATCGATGTATTTACAACCGCCTTTGGCTGGTGGTAGACTGTATCCAACCACTTGTGTGCTGTTGGATGCAGAAACTGCTGCAACAACTTCCAATGGCTTTGTGCGTGCAGCCATGATACCACGCATGTTAGGAATGCGCTGTTCGGCCATTCCTTTTGCAGCGCTGAGTACAAAAGGCATTTGTACTTCAACTACTTCATGTCCTCCCGCAACTTCACGTTCCACAGTTGCAACTTGACCAGCAACATCTAATTTAGTTGCCAATGCGATATACGGTTGATCCAAAAGCTCAGCCACCATGCCAGGTACGATTGATCCGTTATAGTTAATGGTTTCTTTACCGCAAAGGATCATGTCGAAACCTCGGTCTTTTGCATATGCCGCAATTTGTTTGGCGATGAAAAGTGAGTCGCCTTCTGGAGCGTCGATGCGAGCTGCATCATCTGCACCGATTGCCAAAGCCTTGCGAATGACTGGTTCGTAGTCTGCACCTCCAACGGATAACGTAGTAACTGTTCCTCCCAAGGCTTCTTTGATTTCCAAGGCGCGTACCAAGGCATACCATTCATCATAGGGGTTTACAATAAATGTAACACCGTTCTCATCAAACTTTGTGTTGGAATCGGTGAAGGCAATTTTTGAGGTTGTATCAGGAGCTTTGCTGATGCAGACAAGTATCTTCATTATGATTTTTTTTCTATCTTATTTGAGGCTGCGAAAGTAAGGATGAAAACGTTTGTTCGATCTCAAATTGGCTCATGATTTGAGATTTTTTTATTGACCAAAAAAGGTGCCGGCAGGTATCTATTCGGGAGTGTTGGAAGGTATCAACCACGTGGCGTTTTAGAGTAGAGAGGCACGTTCAAGAATTAGGTCGTTATTGGAAATTAGCCAAGGTCCATCCAAATCGGCCCATTGTGCCCTGGAAACTAAGGCCTCGGCACTTCCGCAGCCAATGCTACTTTCACTCATACAACCGATTAGCAGCTCTTTTTTTAGTTCTTGAGCCTTTTCAATGATTTGGATAGCCGCGGTGATTCCGCCACATTTCTGCAATTTGATATTTATTCCGTCGTAGCAATCGAACCATTGTTCAAGGTCACTCAGGTTTTGTATTGATTCATCGGCTATGACTGGGATGTTTAATGTTTCACGCAATTTCCGATGTGCATTATGGTCGGTTTTTTCGAAAGGCTGTTCAAGCAAAATGCATCCATTTTTGGCCAACAGTTGAGCAAATGCGGTGGTTTCAGTGTTATAGTGCCAACCCTGATTAGCATCTACCGCAAATGGGGCATCACTCAAGGCTCTGAAGTTTTCAAACATCGAATGGCTATGCAGGGCATCCATTTTTAGTTTGAATAGCGTAAATCCTTCTGAACGTGCATAATCCATCTTCTCGGCCATTTCTTTTTTGTCGCTGATGCCTAAAGTGAATGTATGTGGAATTTCGTGTTTGGGATAACCAACCAATTTTTCAAGGGAGGTTTCACGAATGGCACTGGTCAAATTCCAAACAGCCATGTCAATCGCCGCCGTGGCGGGCGGACAAGAGAATATTCGAGGATCTGATGCCGCCCAGGTCGGATGAGGTACCGTCATTTTTATCGAAACTTGAACCTCACGAAATAATGCCAACACATCTTCGATTTTCCATGGTAAATAGGGCGGGAGGGTGGCTTCACCCAAACCGAATAAACCGTCAGCACTCAATTTGATCAACACCACATCTGTACGTGTTCGCACCCCATGAGAAATGCGAAACGGGTATTTAAAGATGAGCTGTTCAGCAACAGAATCGAGTTTGGGTTGAATCGTCATTGACGCCATACTGCAATTTGAACCCAATAAGGCGAGAAAATGCCGCCTATTTGTAGGATTTATTCACTCAATGGCGCTGAAACTCTGTGGAATTGACTTTGTAAAATAGCAATTGCTGTATCTCACAGAATGCCTTAGATTTGCCATCCATTTGAAAGCTCGTAATGACCGACAATCAATGGAGGTATAATAAATCATATCATGAGAGAAATTCAATTTAGAGAAGCCATCTGCGAAGCCATGTCGGAAGAAATGCGTCGCGACGGCAGTGTCTTTTTGCTGGGTGAAGAGGTAGCTGAATACAATGGAGCATACAAAGCTTCAAAAGGCATGTTGGATGAGTTTGGTGCAAAGCGCGTGATCGATACGCCTATCGCAGAGCTTGGTTTTTCAGGAATCGCAGTCGGTGCAGCCATGAATGGTTTGCGTCCAATTGTTGAGTTCATGACTTGGAACTTCGCTATTCTTGCCGCTGACCAAATTATCAATAGCGCTGCTAAAATGTTGCAAATGAGCGGTGGTCAGTTTAATGTTCCAATCGTTTTTCGCGGTCCAAATGGTCAAGCGGGTCAATTGGCAGCAACCCACTCTCAAAGTTTCGAAGCGTTTTATGCGCACGTTCCAGGTTTGAAGGTGATTACTCCTTCTAATCCTTACGATGCAAAAGGTCTTTTGAAGGCTGCGATTCGTGACAACGATCCTGTAGTTTTCTTTGAAAGTGAAAAAATGTACGGCGACAAAGGTTTGGTACCAGATGGTGAATACATCTTGCCTATCGGCGTTGCTGATATCAAACGCGAAGGAACAGATGTTACCTTGGTGTCGTTCGGTAAAATCATGAAAACAGCGCTTGCTGCGGCTGAAGAAGCTGCAAAAGAGGGTATAAGCATCGAAGTGATTGACCTTCGCACCATTCGTCCATTGGATATCGATACCATCGTTCAATCGGTGAAGAAAACCAATCGCTTGATCATTTTAGAAGAAAGCTGGCCAGTTGCAAGTATCTCTACTGAGATCGCTTATCGTGTACAACGCCATGCTTTTGACTACTTGGATGCACCTATTCGTCGTTTGACGCAGACAGACACTCCATTTGCGTTTGCTACTACATTGATCGATGCGGCTTTACCGCAAATTGCTGATGTGGTTCGCACTGCTAAGGAGGTGTGCTACAAGTCATAATCTGAAACTCACGAACAACTCACACCGAGTTTGTTTCTAAAAATAAAAAATCCGGATCTCCAACATTTGAAGGCGATCCGGATTTCTTTTTTGTCTCAACTTTTAAATCACTTGCAGATGCTCATTGTTGGGATTTTTTCACCGTTTATTATTGTTTAATCAAGCGAATAGTCTGATTGCTCTCATTGATTATAAAGTAGATACCTGCAGGCCATCCCGCAGTCTCGATTTCTTCTTGACCAGAGCCTTGATAAAAGTTCTCACCCAAGGCATTCGTTATTCGATAGTTGCCAATACCTTGAATTTGCAATTTGTTTTCAAACGGATTGGGATAAGCTTGAATTGCAAATGGATTGATCTCGTCTACAGAACTCGCAATTTCCAAACCGAATGCATCAACAATGCAACCGGCCGCATCCATAATGCTGACGCTATAGATTCCAGTATATACTTCAATGAAGTCTGCTGCTGAGCCAGTATTCCAGGCAAATTCATAGGGCGGAGTTCCACCGGAAGGTGCCGCAGTTATTGTTCCAAAACCAAGAAATGCGTCATCAATAGTAATGTTAGCTTCTAATTCATCAGGCTCTGTTAATTCGACCGTGATTTCAGACGTGCAGCCATCGTTATCACTAACCTCGATCGTGTACAATCCTGCTAAAAGATCGTTGGCTTCAGCACCTTCAGATACATTCGGCGTCCAAGCGTAACCTGCCACACCAGCCCCCGTTATTGCCGCTACAGAAATAGATCCATTCGCCAATCCATTGCAGGAGGGAGCAACAATCAAGTCTGTGGTTATAGATACTCCCAAGTAGCTATCTATGAAAAATGCCGATTGCGCAGAGCACCCATTAGCATCCATTACGTCCAGTGAGTTGTCGCCTGAGAGTAAAGACGCTGATTCACCTGATTGGCCATTGCTCCATGCCAATTGATAAGGCAGAGTTCCACCTATTGCACTACCAGTTACCAAGGCACTTGAACCAGAGCAAACTCCTTCGGGATAGTTCGTAATAACTTGAATAGAATCTGGGGCTGTTAATGTGAATGTATTCACGAAGGAACAACCATCGGTGCTGTTGAAAGTGCAGACATATTCTCCGGCGCAAACATTCTCGCGCTGAGATCCCATGAATCCATCATCCCATACAAATTCACCTTCCGCATCACCAGCATCAAGCGCCATGAATCCATTGCAACTCGACCAACATGTGGGGTCGAAAAATGTGGTGACCAACGTTGGGCCATCTGCAGCCGTTATGGTGACATTCGCAACGGCATCACAACCATTCGCATCGGTGAGTGGAATAGAATAAGTACCTGGATTTTCGAAATGAACTTCACCTGTGCCTATATAGGGTTCTGTACCACCAATCGCGGTGATATCAAGTACAAGATCTCCGTCGGTGCATGAAATCTCGGCATTTATTGGAGTGCCTGAAAAAGGTGAAGGTTCATCCAATGTGATCCAGGTGTTATAGATACATCCTTGTGCATCAACCACAGTGAAATTTTGTTCACCGGCGCTGATACTAAATTCACCTGTACCAGCAAATGGTAATGTTCCGCCTGTCACATCAACGGTTACTATTGTGCTTTCCCCATTGCAAAGTATAGGATCAAAGGAAGTTGTTATCATAACAGGCTCAGGCTCAGTAACGGTAACTTCAATGACTGTTTCATTGCCTACCGAATCAGTGACTGTAGCTGAATAATTTCCTGCTGCGTAACCATCGAGTGTGATGCCGGGCGAATTTTCCCAAACCACCTCATAGGGTTCA
>JBDKJN010000377.1:0-3123 GCA_039796595.1 Bacteroidota bacterium | reverse complement strand
TAAATCAGCAATCTGGTTGACATATCTTATTCTTTGACTTGGATCAATCGCACAAAACAAAGTTTGTTCAGCGATAGTATCATATCTACCGGAGTGCTTAAAAATATCATCACAAATAATTTGTACGGAAGTGCCTTCTAACCTAGTTGACAATTCCTTCACCAATGAAGGGGCAAAATCCAAAACAGTAACATGAGAACAACCGATTTGTAATAAATACTCCGCCTCATAAGCCCGGCCACAACCAGGGATTAAAACATGCCCAAGCTCTTGAATTGGAGCATCAAAGTAGGACTTAAGCGGTGGTGAAACCATTTTGATATCCCAACCGGTCTCGCCCCTTAAGTGACGGGTATCCCAATATGTCGCATTTAAATCCATCAATTAGTGGGGTAATTTGTCTCTGAAATAACCATATATCCACGTACCCGCGATAGCGCTTACTAAGGTAACAATAGTCACGGTCGAACCATAACCAATTTGAGCAAACAAAGGACCAGGACAGGCGCCAGTGATGGCCCAGCCCAATCCAAACATCAAACCACCGAAAATTTGACCTTTGTTGAATTCCTTTTTTTGAAAAACAACTTCTTCACCATCTAAGGTTCGAATATTGAATCGCTTGATGATATAAACACCCAAAGCACCAACAGCAATTGCACTTCCAATAATGCCATACATATGAAATGATTCGAATCGAAACATTTCCTGGATGCGAAACCAACTTACTATTTCAGCTTTGATAAATACAATACCAAACGCAATCCCAACTACGGCATATTTCAAATTGGCATACCAAGGTGTTTGAATCTCGCTCTCATTGATACACATCGCATCCTGCGATCGAATATCATGTTCTGGATTATTTCCTCTAGTAATCATAAATGCAATAAAAAGGGAATTATAAAATGTGTCATTACCAATCCACCAATCATGAAACAACATGTTGCGACCAACGAAGGCCATTGCAAAGTGGACAAGCCCATGATCGCATGACCACTGGTGCAACCACCTGCATAACGTGTTCCAAAACCAACCAGCAAACCACCAAGGACTATAAAAACCCAACCACGAACGGTAGAAAGTTGCTGCCAGGAAAACAACTCAGTCGGCATGATATGATCATACGATTGAATACCAGCTTCCAATAAATCCTGCTTCAAAGCAGCATGGACTTCAATTTCAGTAGATGTTGCCAAACCATTAGCAGCAATTACGCCCCCTAAAAAAATGCCTAACACAAAAAACAAATTCCAAACTTCCTTTTTCCAGTCGTATTTAAAAAAAGGTAAATTGGCAGGAATACAGGCAGCACATATGTGCCGCATTGATGAGCTTATACCAAAACTTTTGTTACCTATCAAAAGAAGTAATGGAACAGTTAGCCCGATTAATGGTCCAGCTATATACCAAGGCCAAGGTTGACTCATATCGATTTTTTCATTTCTGTTATTACTGCTTGTACATTCTGCCATGACCCACCGTTTACGACATCTTGAAACCCATTCTTTCGCAGGATTTGCACGGCCATGGCACTGCGGCTTCCGCTACGACAAAAAGCCACAATAACTCTTCCCTTAGGTATTCTACTAATATTGGAATTAAGGTTTTGTACTGGAATATTGATTGCACTCTTCACGGAACCTGATGCAAATTCTTCGGAAGATCGCACATCAAGTAGAACTGGATTTGAAAGCACCGCCTTTTGCAGTTCACTATTGTCCCTATGAAAAAAACGTTTGAAAAATTGAATTAACATATGTCTCAAAAGAATTAAAAAAGAATGCCAGATACTTCTTTGGTAATTATGTAACACCCCATCACTAAGACGAACCAACCAAAAGCCGGCTTGAGTTTTTCATTTGATATCACTAAAGATAATTTTGCACCCAATATGATCCCAATGACTGCTATAGCCGTAAAACGGATTAAGAAGAACCAATCTACGTTGGTCATGCTTTGAAGATCGCCGACAAACCCAATCAATGACTTGGATGCAATAATGATTAGCGAAGTGCCGACCGCTTGTTTCATGGGTAGCTTTGCCAAAATTACAAGGGCAGGAATTATTAAAAATCCACCACCTGCGCCTACCAATCCTGTGATAACGCCTACCACGAGTCCTTCTAGAAATATTAATGGAAAATTGTATTGAACTACAGAATTTGTTTCTTTCTCCCGATGCTTTGGTTTGCGTATCATTGAATACGCAGCCAACACCATGATAACAGCAAAGAAAACCAATAACAACATTGCTTTCGACAGCACCAATTGCTCAGACAAATGGATCTCGTCTGGTATCAATGGAATCAGATAAAGTCGCGTGAGATAGACTGAAAAAATCGAAGGAATGCCAAAAACAACTGCAGTTTTCCAATGAATATTCCCAAGTCGAATGTGCGACAACGATCCGACCAAGCTAGTAAAACCAACAATAAACAACGAATAAGCTGTTGCCAAAACAGGATCAATCACAAATAAATAAACTAGTATGGGTACTGTCAAAATGGACCCCCCTCCACCTATCAATCCCAAAGCCAGTCCCATCAAAATAGCTGCTATATACCCCAATAACTCCATTCCCTTTAATACTTAATAATCAATGTTTGTTTAACTTGAAATTGTAAATGACTCAGACACTCGCATTTGAGTTAAGCTTCCTCATTGCAGCAGTTTTCCATGCAGCTAATTATGGTCTTCATTTTTGGGTATCGCAATGACACATATTTGTTTCGCCCTACTTTCTCTGAACGTAACACGCCCTTATCAATCAATAAGGTCAAATGTTGTGAAGCAACAGCCTGCTCCAATCCAAGCGCCTCTTGAATTTCTAATACCGTCATCTGCTTATTGTTGGTAAGAACATCGACCACCGCCAAACGGACAGGGTGCGCTATCACTTTCAGCATGTTTACTGCCCTACTCAATTTATCTAACTCAATACGTTCTGTGAGCATCATACATTTCCAATTTGATGCAAAGATATATATATCTATATGTATTTATGTGAAAAAAATCGAAATCTCATCAAATCAAACGTAAACATATAATCGATTCAACGGTATGGCTTCTTAAACAATTGGTATTAGATGTATGTATAAACGATGTGAACTATTTGTCAGA
>JBDKJN010000376.1:0-26292 GCA_039796595.1 Bacteroidota bacterium | reverse complement strand
CTATGCGATTGGGTTGGGTCTAATGAAAAGTTGGAGCATCGGAATTCTTAAAACAATGTATAGCGTTCTCAATATTCCTTTTGTATTACCCCAATTAATTAATCCTAACCAGTTGGGCGAACAAAGCCATGACTTTTGAGTAAAGTCTAAGTGCAATTATTTAAACAGAGCGGATAAGTGCTTTGTAATAGCATAATGGTCACTGGTTAGAGATATGGTATTCTCTGTTGTGCTATTGACACTTTTTATGCCCAAAAAAATATGAGGAATAATGGCATCACAAAATACCGTATTTCGTATGTTGATTATTCGACAATGAATGACCTGGATAGGGTTCCGATTTGCAAGTGGTAAATACCTTTTGGATAAGCCGTAAGATCAAGACGAAGCCCTTTGGAAGCGATATTGGACAAGCTATGAATTCTTTGTCCAAGTGAGTTGAATACAATCAACTCTTTGCCAATGAATGACTCAAGTCCCTGAATGTAGATCATATCCTGTGCGGGATTCGGGAACACCTTGACTTCTGAAAATGGCTGCTCATCAACCGCGATGTAATTGATGAATTGAGTTGAAGATGTGTTTTCACACCCGTTTTCCGAAACGATTTGTAACGCGTATGCACCGGTTTCGGTGATTGTATACGATTGTGATGTTGCTCCAACAATTGGATTTCCAAAAAGTAACCACTGATATGTGCCTTGGTCAACTGCAGTGATCGTCTGGGTGTTTTGGTCATATATAAATTCATCTGAAGGACCAGGATACACAACCACATCGAAATTGTCGGTTACACTGCCACATTCATTGGTCGCAGTTGCCGTAACGGTAGATGAAGCAAAAATATTTATAGGCCATGTTGACATCGTATTGCCATTGACCAATAACGATAAATCACCAGACCCGTCAATACTAACGTTTAAAACTTCTCCTTCACAGAAGCTGGTCTCACCATTTAGTATAAATGATATCTCCGGAAAGAAACCAGATAAAGTGATCAATGAATCGTGTTCTGTAAAGCAGACATTGGTAGTTATCACTTCAATATTTGTTGCTTCGGTTGCTGTATAAGTCAATTCATTAAGTGCAATGTCATTCACATATAAAGTGGTTTGTCCATTGGTTCCCGTGGCTGTGACTTCGAGGCTTTCACCGAGACAGATGAGTGAATCACCTTGATATTCGAGCAGCGCTGTTACGGGTTCTATTCGTGTGAGAACAAGCGATTCTTCTATTGCAGGACAAGGACCTGATTCAGGAGCAACTATAGTGAGGGTAGTAGCATTTACAATGTCCAATTGTGAATCTAGTGCAATTAAGTTAGATCCTTCGTACCATTCTAGGGCTGTGAGGTTTGTAACCGGTGTTATAGTTAATATATCTCCTGCGCAAAAAGAAGTGTCGCTTTGTGCAATGAATAATTCGCGAGGAGAATGAAGTTCGCCGATCTCAAAACTCATTTCATTGTAACATACACTGTTTGTACCAATTAGTGTGAAACCTGGAGAGTTGACAGAGTCGACATCCAATGTCAGTATGTCACCATAGTAGATAGTATCTGAATTGACCCAGCGGAAATCCGTGTAGAAATTACTTGTGGTGGACAAAATTAATTCATCAATGCATTGATCTTGATTGTCATCGTAGGTTAATAAAAAGTCTGAACAAACAACAACTGTTCTCATTTCATTATTTGTTACTTGAACGAAGTTGTCGTCAACAGAATAATACACTTGTTGTTGAACTATTGTTTCTGAGAGAATATTCGATGCATCGAGTTGATAAGCGAAATTTAAAACGTTGTTCTGATTCAATTCTAAGTTGTCGAAATGGATGTTGTAGCGCAAAGGGTTTTCACTTCTACTCGCGGTGAAAGGATAGGTAGCAGCAAAAGTTTCAATATCGAAAGGTGCCGTATTGATGTCTGGAAAAATTGTTAAGTCTAATTCTTGAATGAAACCTTCGGTAGTATTTGTAAAAATGCCATTGTACAAGATAGGAATAGGACTAATAAAGTTTTCTTCACCGAAACCTAATGGCGATGCCCAAAAGCTGAGTTCTTGCATTTGGTTAGAAGCACAATCAATGGGGAAATTAAAAAATAATGTGTCAACGATATCACGAGTGATGAGTCGGAATAGCAGGAATTCTGCATTGACCAAGCTATCGGAAATTGGTTCTAGGTTGATTTTGAAGTTGGCAAATTCACCAATATTGAGATCGTCATAACTTAAGCTGAATCCAATTGAATCTGATGTCAGTAGGTTGTCCGCTGAAATGAGGTTCACATGTTCCGGAAGAATAATTTCGACCTGCCCTGATTCTAATTCATAAGGACTGTTGTTTGCGATTTGCAGAGTAAATTCCAAAGAAGTACCTAGGCATATCGAATGTTCAGGAAACATGGATATTTCAATTGAAGGCTCGGGTAATGAGTCATACATCAATCCAAAAAACAAGGCTGATGGAGGATCTGAATTCAAAAAGGACTGAGAGATAGGCGTAGTCGATGTAAGGCCATTTAGCCCGTCAGTTTGGAGCTCAATGGTGATTGTCTCTTGGGTGTAGTCGTAAGGCACATAGGTGTCTTCTCCATTAATGCTTAGGAGTGCTTCTGGCATACTTGTGTTTTTAACCCAAGGTCCAGAGTAGGTGCTTTCTCCTGGATCAAAAGATCCATTGCTGTTGGCATCAATAAACATTTTCACGCGGACCGATGCGGAAAAACAGGAATTATCATCGAAAAGTGCTTGTGGATTGTATTCGGGGGCATTCGGATCGGTACAGCCGAAATAGGAACAAGCATCTCCTACAGGATATTGTAGGTTTAATTCAAGAGGTGATATAGCATAATTGCCACATAGATCCATGCCCATTGTCCAGGCCATGATAGGCGTTGTAAAAACATATGTATTGGTATTCGTGCAGCCATCCAACCAATCTATCATGTTGCCAAGATCGCTATCACAGAATTGCAGGTTCGAATTTGTTGTGGTTATGCCGATAGGTACGAAATTGTCACGGATCTCAACGACTTGCATGTATACCCGACTGTTTTCGCATAGATCTGTCGTCGTATAGGTTGCGTTGATATATGGTGATGCGCAGCACGAAATTATGCCAACCAATTCGCCAGGGGCATTGCTGAGAGTGGCTGTTAATTGTCCATTAAAAATAATATCGCCGTCACATTGGAATGCACCACTGATGCTATTGTCACTAACAACACCGCTTGCTCCTTCACCAATCTGAAAAGCACGCCAAGGTTCTAGGGTGGACGCACTAACCTGAAGCAAGGTGCCCGCCATGGCGTCATTGCCAAAAATAAATGATGTTCCTGGATTCAATTGAAGGTATTGCCATTGATCGAAGGGCTGGCCAACACTCAAACAGCCGGAATAATACGAGTTGCCTTCCTGATTGGTGCTGTGGGTCGTCCAATCCATAGCTGGCAGAAAGTTTAATTCAATCGTAAAAGCCACTTGTGCATTGCTTACTGATCGAATTTTACCATAGATTTTCACCGTTCCATCATCAAAAGTGCGAATGCCCAATTGCTCATTTGTGTATGGTGCCCACGTGTTTAGCGCGGAATTGAAGGACAAATTAAAAGGTAGCGTATGATTGCACTGATAGTTAAATACCGGAGCGATTCCACAATAAAAATCACTTATTGTATCGGTGAACAACGAGACTGTAGGCTCAGGTGTACAATCATCGATGGCCTGCGGAATTGGAGGAAATGAAATTGTGTCACAGGTACTCCAAATGATTTGTGGATCTAATGAAAGGGCAGGTCCTTGAGCATCTTCTCCGCACTCACATTGTGCACGTAAGAACAAAGATTGAATAATGAGTAAGCTCAGAATAAATACACGGTTGATCATTTGGACTTGTAGTTTGTTGTGCCTTGCAGCGCCTGCAAATTACAAAAAAATAGCTCTCAAGTTGGTATTTAACTTCTAATTCATATATTTGCTTTATGCGTAAGTCGGGCATTTTTATATGCATTTTGATTTTCCTATCTGGTTATGCGAACTTTATCGAAATACTGAAGTTCCCAGCCCTCGTTTCGCATTATTTATCGCATCAAATCGACGCGCCACAGGCAAACTTTTTTGAATTTTTGCATGATCACTATTGTGCTGAGCATTTCCATTGTGATCAGCGAGATCCACATGAAGACCTTCCATTTCAACATGCGGATTTTCATCCCGTGGTAGTAGATGCTCATGCCTCTTCTGATGGACTTGGTAAGGTGTATGTTTTTATTGAGAAGTGCCCACAAAATGCGCATTTCGATAATCCATTTGTAAAGGGTGTAGCGCTTGATTTTTGGCAACCTCCTAAACTAAGTTTTAAATCTTAGATCCCTGAGATCTTATTTGGTCTCATTCAAGGGAATTTCCAATTCCATCCATTTTGATGTTGTTCGCGAGCCATTGCATTTCGAGATGCAGTGAGCCGTATATGCAATATGCAATATTGGTTTCTGATTGGAAGAATACAATTCAATTCATCAGGTGAGCTATGGAGTTAATGCTGGAGCAGTAAAAGGCCTCCAGCTGGTCTGTCTTAAATCGATTGCTGACCTTTTGAATCCAAGTTTTACAAAATAAAGTATAAAGAATGTTGAACCGAATAATTAGGTTCTCGCTGAATAATCGATTATTGGTGGTTGCCACCTCAGCGCTGCTGCTGGTGTATGGCGTTTTTACTTTGGTGTATTTACCAGTAGATGTGCTGCCCGATCTCAATCGTCCGCGAGTAACATTATTTCTTGAGGCCAATGGAATGGCTCCTGAAGAAATAGAAACACAAGTTGTCCTGCCTGTTGAAACCGCCCTGAATGGATCGCCAGGGGTTGAAGATGTTCGAAGTAGTTCAGGTATAGGGCTCGGAATGATATATGTTGAATTTGAATGGGGAACAGATGTTTATCGTGCCCGTCAAATGGTTGCTGAAAAGCTCCAAACCATCCAATTGCCTGAGGGTATAACACCAGTAATGGGACCCGTGAGCAGTATCATGGGGCAGATTATGGCGATTGCCGTAAGCTCGGATTCTCTTCCACCAAGTGCATTGCGCACGATGAGTGATTTTACCATTCGTCGAAGGCTGATGGCCATAAAAGGCGTGAGCCAAGTGATTGCAATTGGTGGTGAGAAACATCAATTTCAAGTTTTGGTTTCATCCCAAAAATTGAAACAATTTCAATTGACCATCGATGATATTGAACGTGCTCTTGAATTGAGCACGAGCAATAGCACTGGCGGTTTTTTTAATTCGTATGGCTCAGAGGTGTTTATTCGAAATGTTGCTCGGGCTCAATCGATAGATGATCTCAAACAAACAGTAATCCGGAATCAGGCAGGCTTGCCAGTGTTATTGGATCAAGTGGCAGATGTCCAAATGGGCGCCGCAGTGAAACGTGGTGATGCGGGTGTCAATGGAAATCCGGCTGTGATCCTAACGGTTGAAAAACAACCAGGCACAAATACCGTGGATTTGACCAATCAGGTCATTTTAGCGCTTGAGGAATTAAAGCCATCTCTTCCCAGCAGTGTGGTCATTAACCCTGATATTTTTCAGCAGAAGAATTTCATTGAACATAGCATTGGTAATGTTGAAGAAGCGCTTCGTGATGGATTCATTCTAGTCATCATCGTTTTGTTCATTTTTCTTTTGAATTTTAGAACAACAATCATCACACTCACTGCAATTCCTCTTTCGATTGTGATCACGGCAATTGTTTTCAAATGGTTTGGGATATCGATCAACACCTTAACACTTGGTGGTTTGGCGATCGCCATTGGGGAATTGGTTGATGACGCCATTGTGGATGTAGAAAATGTGCATCGGCGATTGCTGGAGTTTAATGAGCGAAGTCCACGGCGGGATGATCAATCAAAGCTGGATTATTTTACGCTTCAATTGAAGGTCATTTTTGATGCGAGTAGCGAAGTGCGAAATTCTATTGTTTATGCCACAATAATTGTTGTACTGGTATTCATACCGCTTTTCTATTTGCAAGGGATTGAGGGCAAAATTTTTGCTCCACTAGGAATCGCTTATATCACAAGCATCATTGCATCGTTGCTGGTTTCTTTGACGGTGACTCCCGTATTATGCAGTTACCTGCTTACCTCAGATAGGTTAAAACACCGCAAAGAAGATTCTCCATTGGTCCGCTTTCTCAAACGCAAAGACTCCCAACTGCTAACCTATGCATTGCAACATCCTAAGTCTGTATTGGCGGTGGCTCTCGTTTTGGTCATTGGGGCATTTAGTTTTGTTCCTTTTTTTGGATCTGAATTTTTACCACCCTTTAACGAAGGCAGTTTTACAGTCAATTTATATGCACCAGCCGGTACTTCACTGGAGGAGAGCAATCGGATTGGCGCTTTGGCGGAACGAGTTGTGCTTCGCGTGCCTGAAGTGAAGAGTGTTGCACGTAGAACCGGAAGAGCAGAATTGGATGAACATACTGAACCGGTGAGCAACAGCGAAATTGACGTTGTTCTGCATCCGGAAATTGAAAGGAAGAGGGATGAAATTATTGCTGATATACGCAAGGAATTGCGTGTTCTGGAAGGTGTATCTGTGGGTATTGGACAGCCTATTTCTCATCGCGTGGAGCATTTGATGAGTGGTGTTAAAGCCCAGGTAGCTGTTAAGGTATTTTGCCATGATCTGAATACTATGCGCACTATAGCAGGACAAATTGAATCCGTCATGAACGGTGTTTCAGGAACAACAGATGTGCAAATGGAACGCCAACAAATGGTTCCGCAGTTGCTCATTAAAATCGACCGTGAAGCATTAAAGCGTTATGGATTGCAAGCGGGCAAAGTAGCTCGTGATTTGGAAGTGTTTTACAATGGTTTAAGCACGGGTCAAATAATGGATGGGAATAAATCCTTTGATGTGTTATTGCGAACAACCGAAGAGGGCCGTACCAACATAGAGCATATCCGGCAAACATTGATTGATGCCCCCGACGGCACCTTGATTCCGTTAGAGCGGATTGCACATATTGAATATACCTATGCTATCAATACGATTGCACATGAAAATGGACAACGTAAAATGTATGTGTCATGCAATGTTGCTGGTCGAGATCTTGCCACTACCGTGGAAGAAATTAAACAGCGCATTGGTCAGGAAATCCATATGCCTGAGGGTGCTTATATCGTTTTTTCAGGTCATTATGAGTCTCAAACTGCAGCCAATAGACAGTTGGCTTGGATGTCTATTTTGGCCTTGGTAGGTATTTTCATCGCCCTGTTTGTGCATTTTAATTCATGGCGAATGGTGTTGCAAATCATGTGCAATGTTCCTCTCGCATTGATTGGTAGTGTTGTTGCCGTGGCAATTACCGGGGGTACGTTTTCGATTGCCACCCTTGTTGGATTCGTCACCCTAACAGGTATTGCTTCGCGCAATGGCATAATGATGATATCACACTACGTCCATCTCATTGAGCATGAAAATGAAAAATTTGGTGACCGAATGATTATTCGGGGATCATTGGAGCGCCTTGTTCCCGTGTTGATGACTGCCATGGTGGCTGGATTGGCGCTGATTCCTTTGACGCTGGATGCGCAGGCTCCTGGAAAGGAAATTTTGTATCCAGTGGCCACTGTAATCCTTGGGGGATTATTGTCTTCCACTTTGTTGGATATAGTGGTTACTCCTGCAATTTTTAAACTCTTCGGAGAGGAGGCTTTGAAGGATTATTTTGAAAAACAAAAGAAAGTCAAATTATGAAAGCAAAAGGATATAATAATACAATAACTGGGGCTGTTGTTGGAGGACAGTGCCGACTTCGAATGTTTGGTATTTTGCTAGTGATAATTATCATGACACCTTCGATGTGGGCACAACAAGTGGTGAGCATGGAGGATTGTATAGCTCATATGCGAACGCATTCGGATTGGGTGAAAGCAGAACAATTGTCATTGGAGGCAAAGCTGGCAGAGTCGAAAGGCGCTGTGAATTTGCCCTCGCCAATGTTGTCGATGGAAAGTCCGACGGGACAATTTATGACGCTTGGTGTGACACAGACAATGGCATTTCCATCTACTTATTTTTTACAACACCAACAGGCAAAAACCATGCGGTCGTTGGCGACAGTGGATCGGGATATTCAGTTGGCGCAGTTGGAGTTTGATCTTAGGAAACAGTACATTCTGAGTAGTTATGCGTTGGCCTATTGTGCTCTGCTTGCCGAACAAGATGATATGTACAGAAAGCTTCAGGAGGAATGCGAAATCTTATATCAAAAAGGTTTGATTGGAAAATTGACCTTTGATATGGCTCAGCAGCAAACTACCAAAATGCGCTTGAAATTGGCCATAGCCGAACGTGAAAAGGTGGAAGGTTTGGCGATGCTAAATCAATTTTGTGGATACGATTCGATTCATATTCCGGTGGCCATGGATCAGCTTCAGTTTCAACCTATGAGCAATTCCGGAAATGGCGAGCTTTTTTTGCGTTCGCAATCTCAACGTTTGGAAGCGGCACAGCGCTCGCAACAGTTGGCAAAGCACAGAGCGTTGCCGGGACTTATGTTGGGTTATTTGAACCAAGGTCCAAAAGGTAACCCTGCCTATTATGGATTGCAGTTCGGAATAACAGTTCCACTGTGGTGGTGGACATATAGGGCTGAAATACAATCGGCGAAATATCAAGCACAGGCACTGGAATCTCAATTGCTGTTTGAAGAGAAACGACGTATAGCGATTGTCCAGTCGGCCACTTTGCAGATGAAATCGCTCGAAGGATTGTGGACTAAAGTTCCACCAACACAGTCAATGATGGTGATGGCTGATGCAAATCGATTATTGGAAGTTGGTGAGATCAACTTCGCAGAATTTGTTTTACTCGTTGAGCAGAGCTTTTCGGAACGGGAACAGTGGTTACAAATCAAACGTGAGATGTTGTTGTTGAATTCAACTATTCATCATTTTAATTAAACAAGATACACTATGAAATCAATATATTTTTTACGCATTATTGCGACAATAGGACTCGTTTTTGGGTTCTTCTCAGGCCACTCACATGAAGGCCATGATCACGGGGTTGAGGAGGAAGTCACAGTTGAGGAATTGCTCATGAGCCGAACTGAAGCACAGGACGGTCGATATGAAGTTTTACTCAAGTTCATGCCTGTGGAGCCTGGTGAGGAGTTGATCATGCAAATTTTTATTTCAGAGTATAAGAGCAATCGTCCACTTCGTGTGGAAAGCCTGGCGTTGTTCAATACCACTGATGCTAAGTATAGTTGTGCAATCACAGAAAAGGAAGAAGGTATATATACCGTGAAAACCATCATGCCTGAGGAGAAATTGTATGATATGACCTGTAGTTTTAGTATAAACGCGGAGCATGTTTCTATGGCATTATCTGGTGTGGATTTCAAACACCATCACACAGGGCATTCAGCACCTCATGAGCATAGTCATGTTTGGATGTATGTTGTTGGTGCTGGACTGTTGGTTTTTGGATTGTTTTTAGGGCGGTTCACCGCTGTTCGGAAATATCGAAAGCAAGTGATGGGATCAATGCTTTTGGTGGCCATGCCCTTGTTCGATTTAGAGGTCATACATGCTCATGAAGCGCCGAATCAGGCCGCAAAAAAATCCTCATTCAAGGACGGACAAGGGTTTGAATTGGCGAAAGAGAGTCAATTTTTAATGCGTGTTCTTACTGGCATTGCAGGTGAATCGTCGTATCAAGATGGACGGAAATTGTATGGGACTGTAATTCCCGCCGCTGGGGGTCAATCACAAATTGTGGTGCCTCAACATAGTCGCATTACTCAATTGGCTGTTAGGCCAGGTCAGGAGGTGGCAAAGGGAACTGTAGTAGCAATTGTCGAACGATCGATGGATCCTTCCAATGAGTTGTTGGTTCAGGCTGAACGCAACCGGTTAAAGGAGGAGGTGAATCGATTGAGGATTGAAGTGGAACGGTTGCGTCAGGTAAAAGACATCGTATCCAAAAAGGAATTGGAAAACGCGGAAGCAGCTTATGAAATCGCAAAGAATAACATGGAACTTTATCAGGGTGACGGTAGGTCAATGGTTCTAAAGGCGCCGATTGCGGGTGTGGTATCATCTTTCACTTTTCAAGTCGGAGATTATGTAAATAGCGGACAAACGCTTTTCACATTATCCAACATTGACAAAGTCTATATCGAAACACAAGCCTTTGAACGGGATCTTTCGATGATTGAAAATGCAGTTAGTTTTTTAGCCCAATGCACAGATGGTAATCATTCTTCAGGGAATGTGCGATTGTTGAGCCTCGGATCAGAGTTCAATTCTGCCAATCAATCTCAGAAAGTAATGTTTGAAATGGATAATTCCAATCGTGAATTTAAATTGGGTGAATTCGTTAACCTCTGGGTTTATAGTGATACCAAAGCAAATGTTGTAGCGGTGCCAAACAGCGCGCTGACTGAATTACAGGGCAGGCCAGCGGTGATTGTTAAGAAATCAGCTGAAGTATTGGAGTTGAGATTTGTTGCCGTTGGTCATAATAACGGTCAAACTACTGTCATACAAAGTGGATTACAGATCGGTGAGCGTTATGTTTCGGAAGGGGCTTATCAATGTAAACTGGCCTATTTGAACGAGTAGATGCTGCTTGAATGGATAAGTAGGCGGTATGACTTTGTGCAGCACGTGATGGATGGCGCCCATTGGGAATGAATTTATTCTCAGTCGGCGAATCTAATGTGCTTCGTAAGCGAGTGATTGCTAATCTTGATAAAATTTTAATAGGATTGACTAATTAAATTTTTGTGCAATGAAGGCGGATTTATAAAGTCTTCGATAATAGTTAGCCGATCAACGCGTGTTTAGGAATGTTCACAATGCGGCATGGTTTCACCATATGTCTTTTGCTTTGTACTGGTTTATTAATTGGACAATGCACAAACTACACGGTTTATGTTACTGTGGAGCCGGGGTGTTCTACGGCCAATCAAATTTCATGGCAGCTATTGGGTAGTGATGGCACAATGTGGTTGTCTGGCGGTTCGAATTTTAATCAGGTGGTCTGTCTGAACGACGATTGTTATACGCTGAATATGCTTGATACTGGAGGCGATGGGTGGGATTGTGTGGATTGGTTCATCGAAGATTTTATTGGTGATTTTGATTGGGACACCAATTTACCTAATGGCAATTTTGGTACCGATACATTTGAACTTGGAGCGGGTGATTGCAATGGTGGCGGCAATGGTGGCTGTGCAAGCGGTACAGAGGAATTCAATTTGCAAGTTTCTGACGGGGACTTTCCAGCACAAATTTCTTGGGAGTTCACTTTGGGTGGAGCGGTAGTCATGAGTGGTGGTGCGAATGCTGATGTTGTTATGTGCTTAGCTTCGGGTTGTTACTTGATGGAGATGGCGGATGCCGCTGGTAACGGTTGGAATGATGCTTTTTTTAATTTGGAAGATAGTAATGGTAATGTGATTGCCTCGGGTACTCTAACATCGGGAAGCTCTGGTTATGCGGTAGTGTCCATAGGTGGTTTGGATTGCACGGATACAACCCCGGGTGGTGGTGGCGGCGGCGGTTCAGGTCCTGGTGGCGGCGCATGTGGCAATCAAATACCAACGGCAGATTGTGTTTCAGCGGCATGTGCTTGTGACGGATTTTCATTTGCTTTAACACCCACTGGTTCGGGAACATTTGCTGATGTGCCTTCTCCCGGATCAACTTCCAATCCGAGTTTTGGTGGCGGCCCTCCATGGGGTGGGACCGACGCAGGATGTTTACTTGCAGGTGAACTCAATAGTCATTGGATAACTTTTACGATAGCTTCAAGTGGAACCTTGGCATTTAGTTTCGGCCAGAATAGCAATGGTGGTCAATTCGGTTTTTATGATTGGTCGATGTGGCCATATAATGGCTTATCTACTTGTAGCGATATCGCCAATAATCTGGTGCCTCCGGCTCGTTGTCTGTGGAATGCAACGACTGTCGGGGGTACTGGATTGGCGAGTCCTGTTCCTGCTGGTGGTAATCCTGGAAACTATGGCCCGCCACTCAATGTTGTCGCCGGACAACAATTTGTTTTGTGTTTGAGCAATTATAGTTATGTCACAGCAAATGTTGTATTGGATTTTTTTGGAACGGCCTCGATTCAATGTGCTAGCGTTCTGGCAACTGAAGCTGTGCATCTCGAGGGAAGGGATGTGCAAGGTCATCTTTTGAATTGGCAACATGTGGGCGAAATGCCAATTTTAAGTTATGAATTACAACGTAGCACCAATGGCCAGGTCTGGGAAGTTGAATGGCGCACTCGTGACGGAAATGAAGAGACGCGAAGAGTCGTTGAGCCTTTTATCGGTGATAGTTATTATCGCGTGAAGGCATTTTTATCGGATGGTAGTTATCTCTTTTCGAATACCATCGCAATGGATTATGTGCTCACAGAGACGAGGGTTTTTCCTAATCCTTGTAATGAATATATGATAGTTAGAGGTGCGGTAGGCTGTATGATGCAAGTCCATGACATGATGGGGAATCAGGTGTTTACTGGTGTTATTCCTCAGTCAGGTCAACTGCAGTGCGATACACGTTTATGGTCCACAGGCATGTATTCTATTCGGACCGGATCATTGGACGAACAACACATAATTAAACTGGTGGTCGAACACTAACCGAATAATCATTCGGTTTAAATTTTTATACAAACATTTTGTGGTTCAGTGAAGAAACGCAACGCTTCCCATCCGCCTTCGCGACCAACGCCACTGCTTTTGACCCCTCCAAATGGTGTGCGTAAGTCGCGCAAAAGCCAACAATTGACCCATACTATTCCAGTGTGTAATTCAGTTGCCAGACGATGGGCACGTTGCAAATGTGATGTCCAAATTGTTGCTGATAATCCGTAAGTGCCTGTATTGGCGAGTTCAACCGCTTCTTCTTCACTGTTGAACTTTTGAAGTGTTACAACTGGTCCGAAAATTTCTTCCATATTCGTCCGACAGTTCGGACCAAGTCCTTCGATGACGGTTGGTGCGATATAGTATCCATTGGCCAATTCCCCTTCCATCACTACGCGATGGCCTCCGCAAAGTATGGTTCCTCCTTCGGATTTTGCCAAATCGATGTAGCCAAGTACTTTTTGCATATGGGCTTCACTGACTAAGGCGCCCATTTTAGTACTATCCAATAATGGATCTCCGAGTTGCATTGAGGATACTTTTGCTACAAAAGCTTCTTTGAACTTATCGTAGATAGACGCTTCAACCAGAATGCGCGATCCGCAGAGACAGATTTGGCCCTGATTGGCAAACGATGATCTCAACGTGTGTGTGATCATCTCGTTGAAATTGGCATCTGCGAAGATGATATTGGCATTTTTTCCGCCCAACTCAAGAGAGACCTTTTTAAACATCGGCGCTACAGTAGAAGCAATGTAGGCGCCGGTGGCTGTCCCGCCTGTAAAACTGATGGCCTTAATGCCTGGGTGTTTTACAATGGCGTCGCCCACTTTTGGTCCAAGGCCATGCAGAATATTCAAAACACCTGCCGGTAAACCAGCTTCAATGGCCAACTTGGAAAGGAGATAGGCTGTCATTGGGGTGAGCTCAGAGGGTTTGGCCACAACACAATTGCCCGATGCCAAAGCAGGAGCAATTTTCCATGTGAACAGATACAAGGGAAGATTCCATGGCGAAATGCATCCAACAACCCCAATCGGTTTGCGGTGGGTATAGTTGATGGCTTCATTTTCCATGATATGTGATTCTGAGCTCCAATGCATGGCTGCTGTCGCAAAAAATCGCATGTTGCTTTCAGCCCGTGGAATATCCACCTGCATAGCAAGTGAAACTGGCTTGCCGTTGTCTCTGGCCTCGGCAAGAGCAAGGGCGGCCTTGTTTTCTCCGATTTTGTCTGCCAAACGCTGTAAAATCATACATCGCTCTTCCAAAGGCGTGTTTTTCCAAGCGGGAAAAGCATTTTTTGCTGCCAAAAAGGCCTTTTCGACGTCGTTTTTATCGCTATCTGGTACCAAAGAGTAGATTTTTCCACGCCCGGGTTCATAATTGTCCAAATAGGATGAACTGCTTGGTTCTACTAGGGTTCCAGCTATGTAATTGAGTATTTTTTCCACGGTTAAGATCAAAAAAATGTTGCCTACGAAGGTAAGAAATGAGAAAGTTCTTGCAGAAATAACTTGTCTTTGTATTTTTGCACCCGCTTTAATTCCTAAAAAGCATTGCCCGATAGTATAATGGCAGTACAACTGATTTTGGTTCAGTTTGTCTAGGTTCGAATCCTGGTCGGGCAACACAAAAGAAAACGGTCCACTTGTGGACCGTTTTTTTATTGTTTCAATTTTATTTTTTCACCTGGCTTGATCTCCGACCAGTTGATGTTTGGATTCCACTTTTTAAGTGCTTTTATCTTGACTCCTGTCTTTTGTGAAATTGACCACAAGTCATCGCCTTTTTCAACCCCATAATGACTTTCGCTGCCTTTGTTGCGCTTAGGCTGGATATATACTATTTCACCAGCTTTGAACGTCGTATTGAGTTCCTTTAAATCGTTGTATTTTTTGATTTGCCACGCATTCATTTCCAAAGACGCGGCTATTTTTTCAGGTGTATCACCGGCTTGCGCAACCACATATTTGATGCGGTTTTTGCTCTTCTCAATGGTGCGTCCACCTAATGTGATTACTTGTCGTTCTTCTTGTGCGCCGTCATTTTTGGCCCTTGGCTTACGCTCTTTTTTGTCGGGTTGGGTCTGAGCCACTGCAGCGCTGTTTTTGCGATCGGGTACGGTTCCTTTTTTGATGTGGTTGGTGCCGATTTCGTCATAAGCGGCCAAATCCCATTCCTCGATGAGTTTGATCAATAATTCAGGGTATTTGGGATTGGTAGCATAGCCGCATTCTTTTAATCCTTTAGCCCAGCCCTTATAGTCATCGGTTTTCAGTTTGAAAAGTGATTCGTAGCGTTGTCGCTGAAGAAAAATGCTGTGATCTTCATACGATGATTTGGCATCTTCATACTTTCGGAAACATTCCGATTTGGCATCATCATCTTCGTAGATTTTTGCGCCCTTCCAATCGGTATGACACTTAATCCCAAAGTGATTATTGGCTTCTGTGGCCAAACGACTATTGCCGTCGCCACTTTCCAAGATGCCTTGGGCAAGGGTGATGCTTGCTGGAATTTTGTGCATCACCATTTGGTAGATGGCTTCGTCTTTCCATTGGTTGATGTATTCTTCACGTGTTGTCTTAGGGCCATCGGCTATAGCAAACACCGAGGTTGAACAACATGTCACAACGAACAGTAGGAAAAATATTTGTGAAAGAGTTCTCAAGCTTATCAATGCATTCTATAATAATGCAATTTACGACGTTGAAAGCGCTGTGTTGGCTGGTTTAGGGCTGGACTGCTGACAGTAAAATGTTAGTACTTACAAAGGACTTCGGGCTATTCGAACTTCTGTTCTTTGATCAATTTGCCTTCTTTGTTGTAGGTCGTCCAAACGTCTTTTTTAACCCCGTTTTCATAATAGCCTCGTGTGTCGATTCTACCGTTGTCATAAAAATTAATCCATTCTCCTTCTTCCTTGCCATCCACATATTGTCCGGTGAGACGCACTTGCCCGTTGGGCCACCACAATTGGTACGCGCCGTGATATGCGCCCATTTTATAGTTGTTCATGCTCCATGGCTTTCCATTTTCGTAGTAGGAGTAACTGGTTCCGTTTAAGGTGTCTTTGGTGTATCGGCGGTCGATGTAGGGTGCGCCATCTTGGTACAACTCCATATCCGCTACTTTTTCGCCGGTCGAATTGTGTTTGTAGGTAGCTTTTTTAGGTGAACCATTGGGGTGATTTTCTGTAACGGTTGGTGTGGCATCGGCAATTTCTGGCAACGGTTTGACCACTGCTGCTGGCGGTGTTACTGCGGGTTTACAGCCGAAAAGGAGCGTTACAAAAAATAGGAATGTAAAAAGTGATTTCATTTTTTTCGTTCTACAGTGTAATTCACGAGCTGTGCCAATGCGACGCTTGCCTCATTGGGTGCGAATTGGTTCAACAGGTCGATGGCCTCATCCCGTAAGGCGAGCATTTTATTGTAGGCGTATTCCATGCCTCCCAAGGCGTGCACTTTTTCGATCAATTGTCGTACTTTTTTTGAATCGGTATTGTGCCGTTTAACGACTTGCATCATTTCTTTTCTCAGGCTGGTATCGGCTTTACTTAATGCATATATCAGTGGCAAGGTGAGTTTTCTTTCTTGTATATCTATTCCAAGCGGCTTACCGACATCTTCAAATCCATAATCAAATAGGTCATCCTTAATTTGAAAGGCTAAACCTGCTTTGAGTCCAAACAATCTCATTTTTTCTCGTTGTTCAGCAGTCGCACCCGCAGCAGTTGCGCCACATTCGCAGCATGCGGCGATGAGCGATGCAGTTTTTTGACTTATTATCTCAAAGTAAACTTCCTCTGTGATGTTGAGCAATCTGCTTTTTTCCTGTTGTAGCAATTCACCTTCACTCATTTCTTGAACTGTTCGGCTCATGATCCGAAGTAATTCAAATTGATTGCTGTCAATGCTGATGAGTAGTCCTTTCGCCAATAGATAATCGCCTACGAGAACGGCTATTTTATTTTTCCAAAGGGCATTGATGGAGAAGAATCCACGACGTTTGCCTGCATCATCTACCACGTCGTCATGAACAAGTGATGCGGTGTGTAGCAGTTCGATCATACTTGCTGCGGTATAAGCGGAGTCACCTATCGGACCTATTAGTTTGCAAGACAAAAACACAAACATGGGGCGCATTTGTTTGCCCTTTTGTTTGATGATGTAATGCGTAATACGATCAAGCAACATTTTGTCACTCTTCATAGCATTCCTGAAATGCGATTCGAATTGAAGCATTTCATGGCGTATGGGCTCTTGTATTTGATCGATGACCTTCACAGCAGTTCGCCAAATCTAAGGTGAAATCCTGTTTTGAACCGGGTAAATTAATGGAATTTGATGCAGGTCAAAGGCTTTGATTGAAGTGTGGTTTTCAGCATGTCATTATGAACATATATTGTTTGGAGGTTGTGGGCGGTTGGAAAAAATGCTCCAAATTGTGGTGTTCTTATTGTGGTATTGTCATTGATGAAGGCATCCATAGTTGAACGATAATTAAGAAACTAGAATGAAAAATTTGTGCACTACGAGGGCTTATGCTCTGAAGATGAATCTCCTTGCGATTGGTCTTTTGATGTGGTCGGTTGTCGCCAATGGTCAGATGTGTTCTGGGGTAATCAAAATCGCAAAGGACGAATCCCGTCAATTCTTAGCGGGTTCGACTTCAGAGGGTTATTTTGTAGCCGTAGAAAATGAACGCACACAATCCGTTGAGCTTCGTTTTTTTAACTACGGCAGTTTTGAAGTGAAGAGTTCGACTGTGGTAAGTCTTCCAGAGGGTAACAAGGATCAAAAGTTTGAACAATTGTTGTTTTTGGGCAATGGATTTATCATGTTCACAGGTGGATTTAGCAAGGAAAGCGACCAGTATCAAATCATGGCTACTCTTTTGGATGCCGAAGGGAAACGTGTTGCAGACCCAAGTTTGGTTCACTATACTGTTCATCAATCGTCCTCCAGGCCACTGGTTTTCAGGGCTGTTGCTTCTCCAGATGCTTCCAAAATAGTAATGGTGTTCGATAGCCAATACGAACAAAAAAAGGACATGCCGCTAAGTTTAAAGGTGTATGACCGCACAATAGACTTGCTCTGGGAGAAGGAGTTGACGCTGCCTTATCAAAGCGATATTTTGGAAGTGCACAACTATGCAGTCGATAATTCAGGAGATGTTTTTTTGATGAGTGGTCGAAATCCGGTGAAAGATGCGGTCGGAATAAAAACGGTCCAAATGGGCAAACACGCTGTGTTTTATTACAATGCGGCTGAAAATAAATTGAAAGAATTCGGTGTTGGTTTGCGGGATAAGCAGGTAGTGTCCGCAATTTTTAAAGTACACCCATCGGGTGATCTAATGATAACGGGTTATTATTCAAATGACGCCGAGTTCGCCGCAGCGGGCACATTTTTATTCACCATTGCGGCGGGTGGTTCTGCTGTCAAGGCGGCCTCATTGATGCCTTTCAGTAAGGACTTCTTGCTGAAATTCATGCGGGAGAAACAAGTCGAAAATCGCCCGACACTGGTCGATTATTATCTGGATCAGATGTTGTTCACCGATGATGGGCAAATACTTTTGGTTGGAGAGCAGTATTACATCACAGAAACGGTGAATTCGGACCCTATTTCGGGTAATCGGCAAAGTGAATTGCGATATCATTTCGATAATGTAATTGCAACGCTGCTTCAGTCCGATGGAAGACAATTGTGGAGTGCAAAGATTTCTAAAACCCAGTATGTTTTGAATGATCCGGAGTATTGCTCTTATGCATTGTTCGGCAATGAAAGCGGGTGGCAATTCTTCTTCAACGACTCCAAAGAGAATGCAACGAAATTAGTGGCTTTGCCAGATGGGGAGGCTACATCTTGGTCTGGCGGCACGCGAAGTCAAGTGACTTGTGTTGAATTGGACACCAAAGGAGCGTTAACTCGCTCGGTTTGGGTAGACAACGAGGAAGATGGCCTTCTACTACTACCGGGTTGGAGTGGTGCGGAAACTGGCGGCAGGGTCATTTTGAGCCGTAGCAAAGGCAAAAGCATCAAATACTGCGAGAAAAAGTAGAAAAAAACAGTGGATTTTGTCCAACAGCAATATCTGTATTATATTCGCACCCCGTTTCGATAATTGCATCAGTCGGATGCATAGAGCGGAAATGCCTAGGTGGCGGAATTGGTAGACGCGCACGACTCAAAATCGTGTGTCTTCGGGCATGTGGGTTCGATTCCCACCCTGGGTACAAAAACAGAACGAGACAGCAAATTTGCTTGTCTCGTTTTTTTTTACCAAAAGGTACTGTTTTGATGCGCGGTGGGGGTTAGAATCCGAGCGCTTTGGTTATTTTTATCGTATTGGCTGAATGTCACGTGACGGCATTAACTGTGATGTAAGACAATAGGAAGAATCTAGAATAGTTTTTTACTCAGAAATTCAGCGCATGTTTTTTCTAACTCTTGTGGCGTTCGTGTTGTGATATTAACGATGCGATAGGGTTCGCCTTTGTCCAAACGCCAGTGCCATTGGTCAATGGTTTTGTTTATTCCATTGTCGTACCACCAGGCTGTATATTGAACGGTCGCATCGCGTTTGAGTTTGGCAAACCAAATGCGATGTGTGCCCATTTCTTTTTCCATGATCTCTTCCAAAGCAAAACCGGCACTCTGCCAACATAAGGATGGCGGATGATCACTTTCATATCCTTTGTTGGCAGGTTTGATATAAACAAGGGCATTCGGAGAACTGAATTGAATCACGCCATCTAGTTTTTCAAGTCTGGTAAATCCTTCCAAATTGAGTTGGGCAAGTTTATCATCCTGTGTAAAATTTTCATGTTGATGGCGAACCTTGGCAAAGGTGGCCGTCGTCGTAAATACAAGAGCCACACAAATGGCCACATATTTTGAATATCCAAAGTTGTGATCGGCGGAGGTTTGCTCAAAAGACTTACCAAAACGTTTGATCGAAAAACCGATGATAAAATGCAATGGAATGATGGTATACATCAACAAAGAAAATAATCCTATGATTTCATGGCTCGCACTTCCGGCCTCAGAGCGAAACATAACGATCACCACAATACGCAACAGGTTGGTGGCAATGAGAAGCAGAAGTGTTGAAAGGAATATCATGCCCAATGCCAGGATCGAAAGGGATTTTTGCTGACGCTGCTGCGCGAAGCCAAGCAGCAACACCATCACACTAAGTCCGGTGTTGAATAACTTCAGTCCCACACAAGCGTCGTCAACGCTGAAACTACTGCCATCGTCCAGCTGAAAGGATGTTCCTTGCAGAGTGATCGTATGACCTATCGCATTGAGCATTTGTCCGGCCAGTTGGCTTAACTCGAGACGAATACTAAATGTTGAAACATGTATGACATAGTTTAAGGCGGATGAAATGCAAATCAGAAAGAAGAAAGGCAACCAACCGATTTTGCCAAACCGATATTCAATCGTGAATAGAAGTAAACTTCCGCAACACATAAACAAAAGTACATTTATTTCCAACCATGCGTAGAGTGCGAGAAAAGCGAGGCATAGGATCGCGTAACGCAAGCTCCCTGTGACTTTCGATTGTATGTGAAAAACGAAAGGCGCTATACAAATTGCGAGAACAATATGAAACGAGGGCACTATGAATTCGTGCTGCATTGCCAGAAACAAAAAACCGGCTACTATTGGTAGTAAGTAATCCTTCCAATGATGAAGCAGCGCTCGTTGTATGGATGAAATGTAATTAACCATTGCCTCTGAATTTGGTGATATAAATGTGGCGTAGAATCAATGAGATGGTGACTAACAGAAGGGCCCACTCATGGGGTTCTGGAACGGCGCCTCCCTCTACAATACCTGCATTGCCTATGGTCTTGACATTTTCCTTGATGTCGAATTTGTCATAGTCTTGATCCGTTTCCAAAACGATAAGACTGGAAATTGGGGATACAACATAGGCTTCCTCAACCTCTGTAAAAAGTTTAGAATCATATGGTGCATCGCTGAAATAATGGTTGCCCATTTGTCGCATGGCATTGTTGTAGCCGAATAGACGAAGTAAATGATCTGGTCCGTTGTGATGTTTGGAAGTATCAGTGACAGCAGTCTTGGTGATGCAGAGGTTGCTCTGATGAATAACTATATTGGAAGAGTCCTCGGTTAGGATTGGATGGCTTCCTGATTGCAATGTTGTTATTGCATCTTCTATTGGTAGTTGATGATAATCCAAGTAGCGGAGTTCAATCAACGATTTCCAAAACGGCGATAAATCATCACCGATGTTAATGACGAATAATTTTTGTTTGAGCGCTTTGAGATAGGTTGAGGTTACGCTGCCGTAGGGACTCTGCTTGAGTTCTTTTAAGATGGGTGATCGATCGTCAGTTTGTGTGATGATTACAGCATTTTCAGGTTGTTTGATCTGATATAAGCACGGAACTGAAAAGAGATTGCAATGTGTTTCTTGCCAGACGAGATCTTGGTTTTTGGCCGTTATCGTTACTTCTTCTGGTGTCCATGTTTTAATGGTTTTGTCTTTGAATGTTTCAATGATTTTATCAAACTCCTCACGTGACCAGGCCTCGTTAACGTCTAGATAAATCGTTTGTACATCATGGTTTATTGAACTTTTCTTTGGCTCGCTTAAAACGTATTCAAATCCGTTAAACGCAAACGTGTTGGTGGATAGCGAAGGCGAGTTGAATTGAAATTTCCATTTTGGGATATAGTCTCCTTGATAGCTAAAATTGCCCGAAGCCGTTGGTACAAAATGATCCGGAATGTGTATGGCCTCAACTTCATTGTTGGCGATGAGTAATTGTGTCACTTCGCGTGCATCTTGAAAATCGGGACCTTCAAAAGAAACATTTTCCAATTCGAGCATGTTGTTTTTGTAACGCAATGGTGTTGTAAAGCCGATCTTGAAGGTGCGATCTTCATCGGGGGTGCACGGGAAAACGTTAACAGTAATGGTATTGCCTTCTTGCCAATGCACCAAAGCAGGATCTCGGCGCTGCACGCCTACAATGGTTTTGTAGCTGCTGTCTGCTTTTTGTTTTGTGGTAAGTCGAGATGGTCTTTCTTCTCCATTGACCCATAGCGATAATGAGGTGACGATACTGCCTTCAGGTAAGTGAAAGGTGTAATGTGCTTCCTGGGTAGATGTTGTGAACCAAGAACGTCGAGAGCCTGAGTCCTTATCATGATGAATTTGGAATGTTTTTTCATGATAAGCAATGCGATAAGATGGGAATACCTGAATATTGGACGCGACGGAGGAAGTTGAAAGGCTGATGTCTGTCCAAAGTTTTTGTTGATGATGTTGACGATTGTTTTTTCTTATCTCGAGTATTTGACTCACCGTATGGTCTTGGAGATTCAGTGTACCGAGGAATGAGACTGCAATGATGTCCAATGGATCATGAATTTGATCTCTGCGTGCGCGTATTAGGCCGTGATCGAAATGACGCCAGATTTGAGCATGAAAAGACGACATCATAATTGATTCGACCATTGGGTCGTCAGGGAGTTTTTGGGCAAGTGCAACTGGTTCTGGCAAATGGGGTTCAGTTGAAATTTGTTGTTTGGCTATGATGTCTACGATTTGAGTTTGTAGCGTCGACCATTTGTACAGATAGATGCCAAGAAGTATCATAGGCAATGAGAACCCCAACCAAAAGAACCTGCGCATTTTGGTGCGTTCTGTTTTGACTATCAAAAAAACTAATAAGATGACAAGCCAACCTGCTGGAACGAAGGTGTGTATGGAAAGGCCCATAACCCAAATGGAAAGAGCACTCAGTGGGATCAGAGGTATGAGGTAAATGAACATATACAAGGCGAGTACAAATGCGAAACCTGTTAAAGCAATGATAACTGCCTTTAGAGGTGTTGTGAAGCGATCATAATAGGGGTATAGTAACATGAGCAGCGCTGTGCCAATGACGTATAGATTTAACCACATCGGGAATTGGGCAAATACCTGGATCGATTTATTCAAGGAAAAGGCACTCACCGTGAGCAGCAACGTAAAATTGATCCAGCAGCCAAAGGATATGGATGGACGTGGCTTGGGTAAGGAGAATTTATAGATAACCATCCCCAGCCAATACAGCAGCGCCAGCACGAAGTTTGCGAAGAATAGGCCGTCGTTGTTAGTTGGAGCAAAGAGGTGAAGAAGGATGGAAGCTAAGATTAATGGGAAGCCAATGAGGTAAATTGTCTTATACGTGGAGTGACTTGATGTTTGCATTGTGTAGTTGTTTTTAGTAAAAAGAACTTTGAATTACAAAGCAAATATATGTGATGTTGTCGATAAAGCCAAAATTTCTTAATTCTAGATTCAAAGAGTGGTGATTCCAAGCGATGGGGACGATCGAAATTTCGAGATAATTGACCTTCATAGTTTTTTTGACTATTGCAAGAAAAGGATGGGATTAAGGTGGTATAAATACCAAACGCAACGTTTGGGATTTGACCGAATGTTCATTCGGTTAAAATTTTTCTTGACTTTTATTTTTATCGTTGTATATTTGCTGCTCCTAACAATTCAAAAAGTAGAACCCCGAAAAAAATAAATCACAATGTTAGCAGCTATTCCATATCCTCTGTACTAGGCCATAGACGCTGCTGTCATCGTTTTCGATATAGCCCGGCCTAGTGCCGGGTTTTTTATTCTTATTCCTGCCGAATGTTCATTCGGGGTTGAATTCTAAACACTTCTGGGGAGTCAGATTTGCGCATTGAGAATCCTCAATGCGACCGGCCAATCAGCGTTTTAAATAAATTATTAATGGGTTTGGCAGATTGTCGAGATTTTCGACCTGACCTGTCTATGCCCAAAAAAAACAAAACATGGGAAAAAATAAATTGAAGGGAAAGCACTTACGTGGTATTGATTTTCCTTCAGATATAGCAAAGGGTTTGGCTATACATGTCTTTTCTAAACATTACGGACATGAACCATTGAATGAAAAATTGCGCATTCTGCAAGAAGTGTTGACTTCGCCGGATGAGTTTGTTGAGCATGATGTATTCAAAGGATTGGCTAGAGCGATTGCAGGTAAGCCTGTTCTAAAGACAGAATACGAGGTGCATCAATTGAAGAAGAATGGAGAGTTTTCGCTGTTTGGTCAAAGGGGTATTCAACGCGGCGCTATTGAGCAAATGGAAGCTGCCATGCGATTGCCTATTGCACGCAAAGGGGCGCTCATGCCTGATGCACATCAGGGCTTTGGGTTACCCATTGGCGGAGTGCTGGCGGCTCAAAACGCTGTGATACCATATGGCGTAGGTTTGGATATTGGCTGTCGTATGGCCTTAAGTCTTTATGATTTGCAGCCAGATTATTTGGACAAAAAGGGATACAACGTTCAACGGGCCCTGCGCAGGTATACGCACTTTGGCACTGATGGTACATTGGATTTTAAAGTGGATCACGCTGTGCTTGAACGACCAGAATTCCAGGCAACCGAGTTACTTAAGCGTTTGCATGGGAAGGCTTGGTATCAACTTGGCTCTTCGGGAACAGGCAATCATTTTGTTGAGTTCGGTGAGGTCAGGTTGAATGAGCAAAATAGCATGGGCTTACCTCCAGGGAATTATATCGGTTTGTTATCACATAGCGGATCGCGAGGCATGGGTGCAGCTATTGCAGGCATGTACACAAAATTGGCTTCACAGAAGTGCAAATTGCCAAGGGAGTTGCAGTCATTGGCATGGCTTTCCATGGATTCGGCAGAAGGGCAAGAGTATTGGTTGTCGATGAATTTAGCTGGTGATTATGCAACAGCTTGTCATGATGTTATACACGCTAACCTTGAACGTGTGCTTGGACTCACTGCGATTGGCAAGGTGGAGAATCACCACAATTTTGCCTGGAAAGAAGTGGTTCAGGGTGAAGAGTTAATTGTACATCGAAAGGGCGCTACTCCGGCGAGCAAAGGTGAGATGGGTATTATTCCAGGTAGCATGACTAGCAAGGCTTTTATTGTTAGTGGAAAAGGTAATCCATCTTCTTTGGAGTCGGCATCACACGGTGCTGGTCGGAAGTACTCACGTAAACAAGCACGCGAAAAAATCACAAAGAGTGATTTGAATGCGGATTTGGCCGAGAATAGAACTGTACTGATTGGTGGTGGTGTAGAGGAAGCATCGAAGGCATATAAATGCATTTACGATGTGATCGCATCACAACAGGATTTGGTGCAAGTGGAAGGAAGTTTTATGCCTCGTATTGTACGAATGAATAAAAGTTGAGCAAATGAGGAACAAATCAAGCAACAATCAAAGCGCTTTCATTTTGGTGTCCTCCTGTAAGGGACCCGTCGAATGTGAGTGTGCAACAGCAATGCTCCTAAAGAATATCTTACAGGATGCGCCACGTTGGAATGTGCAGGCTCAGCTTATGGAACGACAATTGGGCAGTGCGCCGTCAACAATCGCCTCGGCTATTGTTCGTGTGATGGGCGACAATGCAGCAGATTTTTGTTCGGTGTGGACAGGAACCATTCAGTGGATATGCCCAAGTCCGTATCGTCGGTTTCACAAGCGTAAAAATTGGTTCGTGGGTGTGTTCTTACTGGAAGCACCGCAGTCCAGTGTCTGGAATGATCGAGAGATAAAGGTCACAACCATGCGATCTGGCGGAGCTGGTGGTCAACACGTCAATAAAGTGGATTCTGCAGTACGTGCGACTCACTTGCCCACGGGCATGTCGGTCCGGGTGGATGCGGATCGATCACAACATAACAACCGTAAAGAGGCTTTGCGAAAACTTCGTGAACGTGTTGAACATTTATGGACGCAGCAAACTACTTTGATGCAAAATCAATCATGGCAACAACACAGTCAATTGGAACGTGGAAATGCTGATCGAACTTTTGTCGGCATGGAATTTCGAGAAATCAAATGATGTAGATAGATGGCGAACCAACGGAGGTCAACTCCGTTGGTTTTTTCTTGGTGTGCAATTATTGGCATTTGCAGCATGATCGATGCATGGTGAACCAACTAAGACTAAAGGCATGTCAACGCAATTTGAATACTAAACTCGCGTTTGATATACCACACTTTTTAATCGGTACTATGAATTCTACTTATACCCCTATTGTATTTGCGCCTATCGGATATAAGCTGTTGATTCTTCTGACAGCGCTGGTCGCTTGCAGCGGAACCAACAAAAGAAATGATGCGGAAAATAGAGATGAACCATTGGCGCAGGTGTTTGCGGTCGAACACTTGAATGCCGGAACAGATGACATTTCTATAGATAGCACAGCGCGCACCATACATGTATTTGTGGCATTGTGCGACAATCAATATCAAGGTATTGTACCCGTTCCGAAGGGTATCGGCAATGGGCAAGATCCGGGTACGAATTTATATTGGGGTTGTGGATATGGCATTCGCACGTTTTTCAAAAAGAGTGCTGAATGGAAATTGGTCAAGACTGAGCAACCGGATAGCTTGATTTTGGAACGTTTGCTTTTCAAACATGTGAGCAAGCCCATATATCTTTTGGCTGATGCGTACAACGGAAAATACATTGAACAATGTACTCGGGATTTTCTGCGCGCTGCAAGTGGTGATTTAATGTGCCATTCAGCT
>JBDKJN010000375.1:0-16486 GCA_039796595.1 Bacteroidota bacterium | reverse complement strand
CGAATTCCATTCATTGAAACCAAAGCAAAATCCAATGTGACCTTCTCTGCAGAGGCCGCGAAATTGTTTCCAGGTCATAGCAGGGCTATTTCAAAAGATGGTAATGCTTATGTGGACGACTTTGAAGGAAGTCAAAGTGTCATTGACCTGCGAAGCATCAATCAATGGTTTTTAGCAAGTACTCCAAAACTGCAAGGTAGTTTATTCCCAGAGTCCTATTTCGAAGATAGTCTCATCTACAATTACAATCGTGCTAAGCTTAGCTGGTATGTGATCGATCCATTATTCTATCGCAACACAGGCGGATTAACTCCTAGCAATATCACGGAAGACATCCAAAGTGATCACCGTATGCGCGAAATTCTTGAGGGTGAAGTATTCCCTAATCGCCAATTGCCACAAGGTACTCCGCCAAACATTGCAACACTTGACCTCACCTTCCGCCCGAATCTTCGTGGACCATACAACTACGACCAGCCTTTAGGAACCAGTATTTCAGCAGGTCTGAATACGGATGGAACACTTGCCGATCCAGAATCTCGATGGGGCGGAATTCAGCGTGCTCTAACCACCACTGACTTCGAAGCAAGTAATGTACAGTTCATTCAATTCTGGCTCATGGATCCATTTAATGAGGATGCAGTAGCAGGCGGACAGATCAATGGTGGAGACCTTTATTTTCACCTTGGAAATGTTTCCGAAGACGTGTTGAACGATAGCAAATGGTCGTATGAAAATGGATTTCCAACAGAAAATAATGGATTGGATTTCGGTACAGAGCCAAGTCCATGGGGCAATTATCCAGACCCCGACAACTTCAATGTTGTGAATGCATTCGACAATAGCGTGGGCAATTATGTTCAACAAGATATCGGACTTGATGGTTTAAACAGTCAACAAGAGGCAACATTCTTTTCCAATTGGCTCGCTCAACTTCAAGGCTACCTGAACACTGGCGCGTACACACAATATATTCAAGACCCTTCTGCGGATAACTACGCTAATTTCCGCAGCTCTGTAGCTGACCAGAACAACCTCAACACTATCGAGCGTTACGCATCTTTTAACGGTTATGAAGGTAACTCCGACACCCGTGAACCAGATGGATACCCCATCGCGGCTACAACTATTCCCAATACCGAAGACATCAATCAAGACATCACTCTCAACACCATTGAAAGCTACTTCCAATACAAGGTGAATTTGAGACCCAACGCCCTTGGTGAGAACAACATTGGCTCCAACTACATCACGGATAGTTTTGTAACAACACGCACAACGCTGAACAATGAAGAACGTCAAATCCGTTGGTACCAATTCAAAATTCCCATTGAAGAATTCGAACAAAGCGTTGGCGGAATTTCCGATTTCCGATCAATTCGTTATATGCGCGTCTTTCTCAAAGGATGGGACAAAGAAGTAACCTTACGTTTTGCTCGTTTGGAATTGGTCCGTGGAGAATGGCGCAAATTTGCCAATTCACTTGGAGGCCCCCAAGAATTAGAGCCAAATGATGATCCATTGACCTCATTCAATATCGCAGCTGTGAACATTGAGGAAAACGGAAATCGTGAACCCATCAACTATGTGATCCCTCCAGGGATATTGCGTGAGCAAGATGTGGCTAGTGCTAATCTTCGTAGTTTAAATGAACAATCTCTTTCATTCGAAGTGTGCAACCTTGCTGACGGCGATGCGAGAGCTGCATATCGCACAGTGAACTATGATATGCGTCAATACAAGCGTCTTCGCATGTTTGCACATGCTGAAGCCTTGGGTGACCCAAGTCAAATTAGTCACAAGGATCTGACAGTATTCATTCGACTTGGATCGGACTTCAATGATAATTATTACGAGTTCGAGGTACCAATGAAACTCACTCCATGGTTTGCGAGTGATGACGATGAGATTTGGCCAGAGGACAACGCTTTTGATATCAATCTTCAGGATCTCCAAAACCTAAAAGCCAGTCGTCCGGCAACATTCAACAATTTGTCCGAATTTGAAAAAATGATTGGCAACGCAAGGGTTGTAGTTCGCGGAAATCCAAATCTTGCCAATGTAACCGTTTTGATGATCGGCGTGCGAAATCCCGACAAAGACAAAAACACTTTTGAGTCGAATGATGATGGCAAAACGAAATGTGCAATCATTTGGGTGAATGAATTGCGATTAAGTGAATTCAATGAACAAGGTGGTTGGGCTGCTGTAGCTCGTATGAATGCAACCCTTGCCGATTTCGCCACCGTTGCCGTCGCCGGTAACATTTCAACGCCTGGATGGGGTACTATTGAGCAGCGCGTTCAACAACGTCAACAAGCCACAATTATGGGCTTTGATGCGAACTCAACACTTCAATTGGGTAAATTCTTCCCTGAAAAATGGGGCGTTCAAGTACCAATGTATCTGGGGTATTCCGAAACTGTGAACACACCTAAATTCAGCCCGCTTCAACCCGATCTGGTCATGGATGACCTGCCTACGGTAGATAGCAACCTTAAGAAAAAATCGCAAGACTACGTCAAACGAAGAAGTATCAACTTCACCAACGTAAGGATTGCACCTAAAAAAGAGGCTTCAAAAGCACCTACAGAGGAATCGAAAACAGATCCGAAGACGGATCCGAAAGCGGATCCGAAAGCCGCGGCAGGAGCTGCAGGAGGAGCTGCAGGTACAAAAGAGAAAAAAGACCAATTCTTCGACATCAAGAATTTCAGTGTAACCTATAGTTACAACGAAGAATATCGTCGTGATATCAATATCGACTGGCGCCTCAATAAGAAATACCGTGGTGCATTTGACTACTCCTTCCAAAACAAACCGAAGGAAATCAAACCATTCGCTAAAATCCCAGGAGTTAAAGACTCCAAGTACCTCAAGTGGCTTAAAGAGTTCAATTTTTATCCAGGCATTAAACAGATTGGTTTCCATACGGAAATGAATAGAAGTTATGAAACCAGTCGAATTCGAAACAACACACTTGAATTGACAGGCACCTACAGCGATATTTTGATCAATACCCAAGTGCAAAAAACTTGGAATTGGTCCCGACAATACACCTTGAAATATGACATTGCGAAAAGTTTGAAATTCGACTATACAGCCAATAACCTTGGTCTAGTAGGAGAACCAAGAGGTCTGATCGACAAAGAAGACACCGATTGGTACGCCAATTACAAAGACACCGTTTGGAGCAATATCCGCGGTGGAGGTAACAATACACAGTTCAATCAGAACATGACCTTAACCTATAAATTGCCTTTTGACAAATTCCCTTTGGTCGACTTCATAAGCAGTGATGCTCGTTATGCCGCTACATATCGCTGGGATAGAGCACCGTTTACACAAGATTCGCTTGGCCATACGATTCAAAATTCACGTCAAGTGCAATTGAATGTTCAAGGCAATTTTGAAACACTTTACAACAAAGTGCCATTGCTGAAACAAATCAATCAAGGCAAAAAAGAGAATCCGAAAGACGATAAAAAAGATAAAGGAAAAGAAGATCCTACTGCTAAAGACGAATACGGAAAAGAAAAAGAAAAAAAGGAAAAAAAGGAAAAAGTTAATCCGGTGCACCTCGGTTTGCGCTTCCTTATGATGGTGCGAAATGTTTCTGGTTCGTACACTAGGAACGAAGGTATTTTATTACCTGGTTACAATCGATCAACCAAGTTGATAGGTATGGATGAAGGTTTTGACGGTCCTGGATTTGGATTCATAGCGGGTCAACAAAACACAGATATCTGGGGCAATCCTACAGGCAACAATTATGCGTTAGATGCTTCATCCAACGGCTGGATCATCAATTTACCAACCCTTAACACCCAGTATAACGAAACGTTCTCTGAAACGTGGAACTACAAAATCAATCTCGAACCTATTAAGAGCTTAAAGATTGAAGTCATCGCCAATCGCACTGAAGGTCGCAACCTTACAAGTTTTTTCCGCTTTGACGAGAGCACAGATCAATTTGTTTTTGATAGTCCGCTTGAAACAGGTAATTTCAGTGCAACTGTGAATACTTGGTCCACAGCATTTGTTAAAGATGATCCTGAAGCAGGTTGGAACAGCCCTACTTTCCAAACCTTCCTCGACAACAGAAGAGTAATCTCAGGACGCCTGAATAGCGCGACACATAACGAAGCATCTACTCAAACCAATGGATACTACACTGGTTATGGCTCAACTTCACAGAATGTTGTTATCCCAGCTTTCGTTGCTGCATACACAGGTCGATCAGTCAATGACGCCGCATTAAATGTTTTTGCATCTAAGGTTCAACCGAACTGGACACTTACCTACGATGGCTTGAACAAGATCCCTTCGATCAAGAAGTATTTTAAGACCTTCAATCTTCGGCATCAATACCGTTCTACAATCACCACTTCCTATGTGAGCAACTTGAATTATCGTGAAAATGGTGCAGGCTTCCCTACTGCTATTGATAGCAGCTACAATTATATCCCTGAACATCTCATCAATACAGTAACGATTAGTGAGCAGGTTACTCCTTTAAGTTTGGACATGACTTTAAAAACTAAAAAGTCAAAAAATCCGGAAAAAACAAACGAGCCACAAATCAAGTTGGAATACAAACGTGATCGAACCGTGGCATTAGGTTTAACCAACTATCAAATTACCGAAACCAAAAGCAATTCAATTACCGTTGGATTGGGATATAAAATCATTGATATTCCAAATCCTATCGGCCGTAAAAAAGGTTCGAAACTGCCCGTCCAAGTGTTGAAGAATACTACAATCAATTTGAGAGCTGATATCACAATGCGTGATAATGTAACATTGATTCGCAAAATGGTTGAACAACAAAGTCAACCAACAGCTGGACAGCGTCTTTGGAGTATTAAAACAAGTGCGGACATGCAGGTAAGTAAAAATCTTCAAATACGCTTCTTCTATGACCATCAATTGAACAAGCCAAAGATTTCGACCTCCTTCCCTACATCGAATATCAATACAGGTATTGCACTTCGATTCAACTTGAACAACGACTAATCGTTCGTCAATAGACATAATGTAAACAAAAAAAGAGGGAGATGCTCCCTCTTTTTTTGTCTCTCACATCGCGTTCCTGAATACCGCTAATTAGATGTTCTGTTGGAAACAGTGACTTCTCTGGTTCAGTATCGAACTGGCCCGGCAGCCCCTCTCAGTGGAGGTAATTACCTATAACTAATCGCTATACAACACCCATGTCTAGAATCAAACTTTCGTTATTATCTTCGACGCATGAAACTTACATCCTTTCTAGAAGCATACAATCCAAAAGTGGTTACTCGACCCTATATGATTGCTGAAGCAGGTGTCAACCATGAAGGTTCCATGGATCTGGCCAAACGATTAATTGATGAAGCTGCCGAAGGCGGTTCACATGCGATTAAATTTCAAACCTACAAGGCCGAAACCATCGCGAGTAAAGATTCACCATACTATTGGGATATCACCAAAGAGCCAACCCGTTCCCAATTCGAGCTCTTTAAGAAGTACGACAAATTCTGGAAAAAAGAATATGAAGAACTAGCACGCTATTGCGAAACTGCCGGTATCGAATTTATGAGTACACCTTTCGATGTGGAAAGTGCCAATTTCCTCAACGATTTGATGAGTGTTTTCAAAATCAGTAGTAGCGATTTGACCAATTTGCCTTTCATTGAACATCAATGCAAGTTCGGTAAACCAATCATTCTATCCACTGGTGCTGCTTACAAATGGGAAGTCATGCAGGCTGTAGAGACCATCGAAAAATATGGCAATACACTTTGTCTAATGCATTGTGTATTGAATTACCCAACAATGGATGAAAATGCAAACTTGGGTATGATCAAAGACATGATCAGACTTTTCCCGAATACAGTGCCGGGATATAGTGATCATACTTTGCCAAAAGACATGCACACTTGCGAGGTAGCAACCCTTTTGGGAGCCGCGGTAATTGAAAAACATTTCAGTCACGATAAAACACTTCCAGGAAATGACCATTACCACGCCATGGACAAGGAAGACTTAAAACACTTCTGGAAACGCATGGATCGCACCTTCGAATTAATGGGTACTTTCGAAATGAAAGCACTGGAAAGCGAAGCACCGGCGCGTGCTAATGCAAGAAGAAGTTTGGTTGCGGCCCGCGCTATTCCTGCCGGGAAAACAATTGAAATGGCCGACCTAACTTGGAAGCGACCAGCCAGTGGAATTTCTCCCAAAGACATAAACTCTGTAATCGGTAAATCCGCCATCAAAGACATCGCAGAAGACGATGTTATGAAATGGCATTTCATTTCTTAATTCGATCGTATGCGTTATACTCCACTAAGCAAGAATTTCTACACACAAGCTCGCCAACGCTTCTCATCACAATTGAAACCTGGTTGTTTGGCAATATTTTGCTCAAATGACACCTATCCAACCGGAGCCGATGGTCATTTGCCGTTCAAGCAGGCAAGCGATATTTTTTATTACACGGGAGTGGATCAAGAAGAGTCCATTCTTGTTGTTTTCCCTCAAGCAACAAATCCAGCACATAGAGAAATACTTTTCCTGAAGGAAACTAGTGAATTGATTGCCATTTGGGAAGGAGCCAAACTCACCAAAGAACAAGCTCGTGAGCGTACTGGAGTATCTACCATCATCTGGCTCAAAGACTTTGAACGCACCTTGCGCACCTTATTGGCCGAGGCTGAAGGCGTTTACTTGAACGACAACCCACATATGCGCGCCAGTGTGGAAGTAGAAACTCGAGAAATGCGATTCTCCAAATGGTTTCGGAAAGAATTCCCGCATTATACAATCCACCGGAGCGCACCTATTGGATATGCGCTACGCTCAGTAAAGCACCAAGAAGAAATTGATCAATTACAAAAAGCCATAGACATCACACGCGCCGGATTCGAACGAACACTCGGTTTTGTAAAACCAGGTGTTATGGAATATGAAATCGAAGCAGAATACATGCATGAGTTTCTTCGTCGTGGCTCTCGCGGATTCGCTTACACTCCAATCATTGCCAGCGGTTCGAGTGCTTGCGTTTTGCACTACATCGAGAATGACAAACCCTGTAAGGATGGGGATTTGTTGTTAATGGATGTCGGCGCTGAATATGGTAATTATTGTGCAGACATGACAAGATGTATTCCTGTAAATGGAAAATTCACCGATCGTCAGAAACAAGTCTATAATGCTGTACTACGTGTCATGAAGGCGGCCAAGAATCTTCTAAAACCTGGTCTCATGATGGGTGAATATCACTCCGCTGTTGGAGAAATAATGACCAAGGAGTTGATTGACCTCGGTCTAATTACAGAGGATGATGTTAAAAATCAAAATCCAGAATGGCCTGCATATAAGAAATACTTTATGCATGGCACATCGCATTTTTTAGGTATCGACGTGCATGATGTTGGACATTGGCACAGGCCTATCGAAGAAGGAAACGTGTTCACTGTTGAACCTGGCATTTATATCCCTGCAGAAAATCTTGGAATTCGTATTGAAAACAATATCGTGATTCGTGCCTCTGGTAATGTCGATCTCTTCAAGGATTTCCCAACCGAAGTCGAAGAAATCGAATCGCTCATGGCGCGATAAATTCCTTTATCATTTGTCTAAAATATACACATACCGTCATCGACTCATCCATGTCGCGGTAGGTGTTATTCTAATACTGCTATCACAATGGCGCTTCAATTGGTTTGATACTCCTTATAGCACTATTGTAGTCGGTGACAATTACGAACTGCTTGGAGCCACCATAGCCAATGACGGCCAATGGCGCTTTCCAATGCGAGATAGCATCGACGCAAAATATGCTCTTTGTTTGATGGCCTATGAAGATCAAAATTTTCTTGGTCATAATGGCATATACCTTCCTGCCATGGCTCGTGCACTGCAACAAAATGTAGAACAAAGTCGAATCGTAAGTGGTGGCAGCACTCTCACGATGCAAGTTGCCCGCATCGCTCGTCATAATCCAGCTCGGACATGGTGGGAAAAAATAATCGAAACAGCAATCGCATGGCAGATTGAACAATCGTACTCGAAGCAAGAAATCCTTTCCATGTACGCTTCACATGCGCCTTTTGGCGGGAATGTGGTAGGAATCGAAGCAGCAGCCTGGCGTTATTACGGCCGCTCCCCCAGTCAATTATCATGGTCAGAATCTGCAACATTAGCAGCATTGCCCAATGCTCCTTCGCTTATTTATCCGGGCAAATCGCAACAGGCGCTTTTGGACAAACGCAATTTCATTCTACAAAAACTCGTCACAAAGGGCATATTATCGCCACAAGAATTCGAATTGGCGTCGATGGAACAGTTGCCACAAAAGCCAAATCCACTGCCTCAATTCGCTCCTCACCTTCTGCATTATTTAAAGGCCCAATTTCCCGACCAAAATCGTTTCAAAACAACTGTTGATCCCGAATTACAAAAGAATGGTGCTCGTGTATTGGAACAGCACATGGCCGTTCATCAGGCCAATCGAATCGCCAATTGTGCTGCTCTGATAGTAGAAGTTGAAACCGGCCGCGTTTTGATGTATCATGGCAACACTCCAAATCTTGGCAACCAACATGAAGGAATGGTCGATGTCATTCACGCCCCAAGGAGTACTGGAAGTATTCTTAAACCTGTCTTGTATTGTGCGATGTTGCAAGAAGGGTTGCTCTTACCCGAAACTCTGATTGAGGATGTGCCAATACAATTCGACGGTTTCACTCCAAAGAATTATTTCGATACTTACGATGGGATGGTACCTGCCTCAAATGCTCTGTCTCGATCCTTAAATATCCCTGCTGTAGTGATGCTGAAAGACTATGGATATCCTCGATTCACGCACCTTTTGCAGAAATTAAACCTGAGCGACATCAATCAACCTGCTGATCACTATGGTCTTTCCTTAATACTTGGTGGCGCTGAAAGTAACTTGTGGGATCTCACCCAATTGTACGCTGGTATGTCACGCACTCTCTTGACCAATGAACTTCATGTGCATCAGGATTTAAAAGAGAATTACAATATGCTAACTGTTGTACCAACGACCCACTCCGAAACTTACACATCCTACCCTCCCCTGGAGGCATCTGCCATTTGGTGCACCTTTCAGGCATTAATGAAAGTCAATCGTCCCGATAGCGAGTTGGGTTGGCAAGCCTATGATTCAGCGAGACCGATAGCATGGAAAACAGGAACAAGCTTTGGCAATCGCGATGGATGGGCCATCGGTACTACTCAAGATTACGTCATTAGCGTTTGGACAGGGAACGCCGATGGCACTGGCCGTCCGGGCTTGACTGGTATCCAGACTGCGGCTCCGATACTATTCGATTTATTTAAGTTGGTACAACCCAAACGCACATTCGCAGTTCCAACGGAAGAATTATCACTAATCGAAACATGTGCAGAAAGCGGCATGAGGAAAGGACCTCATTGTATGCCAGGACACTGGACATGGGCTCCAACAGCGGGATTGCGTACGAATATTTGTTCCTACCACCAACCGATATTCGTAGATCCCGCTACCGGCTTACAAGTCACTGGAAAATGTTTTGCTATACATCAAATGGAACAACGAACTCAATTTGTTTTATCTCCTGTACACGCGAACTATTACAAAAACAAACATCCTGAATATACCACAGCTCCACCGTTCTTACCCGGATGCGAAGCCGACAATCAACCCGTTGGCATCATGTATCCAAGGGCATATGCTCATATATATATCACCAAGGGGTTGGATGGAGTTAGTGTACCCATCGTTCTGGAGGCCGCGCATCATCGCGCTGATCAACAGTTGTACTGGCACTTGGATGACCAGTATTTGGGTGAAACAAATACAATACACCAAATGGAAGCTACTCCCGCACCAGGCTCTCATCGCCTCGTAGTAGTGGATCAACTGGGGCATAGCGCTGAGGTCACATTTTATGTCATGGAAAAAGAAAACTAATACGTTAACAAGGTGAACACGTTCGCTAACTAGTCCAAGGCTGAAACTCTACAAGAATCCTCATCTCCCGTTAACTCTGCTGAAGGTCTATGTATATTAAGCGAGCATCTCGTTATTGATCAATTGTGGATAACAACTGACGTTTAGAACTCATTGCTTACGAACGGGTTTTCCTTCCAATACCTTTACAACACGCCCGTTATCATACTCTTGTTTTAAAAGCACCTTACCCGTTTTATCATCGTAACGGATATACATGCCATGTGGCTTGTTGTCCTTGTAATTGCAATCTTCAATTACTTTACCGCGCTCGTTGTACATCACACTTTGCCCATCGAGCTTACCTTCAGAATATTCACACTTTCTCAGCAATCCCCCGAATGGATAATAATAGGTCCATTTACCATGATTCTTTCCATTCTTATAAGAGCCCTCGGCTTCCAATTTGCCAGCTTCATTGAACATCTTCACCTCGCCATTCAGTGAACCATCGGTGCTATATGTTTCCTGACGTTCGATCATCCCCGAATCACGATAATAACTCCATTCTCCAACTTTATTCTCAGTGATTTCACTCGTCTGCACCGAATCAGGGTTCATTTTATACACCTTGCTCCATTTATCGATATACGCATTCTTCGTTGACTTCACCAACCAAGTTCCCTCATAATTTTTGACACCATTTGGATACCATCCTTCCCACTTCCCTGACATCTTACCACCTTTATAACTACCAATATCTTTCTTAGCTCCATTCTCAAACCAACTTTTCCATTCTCCTTCTTCTTTGTCATCTTTGAACTCTCCGATCATTAGTGGCTTACCATTCTCGAAGAAATATTCCCATTTGCCCTGCTTGAGTCCCTTTTGATAGACTCCCTTTTTCCATAATTGACCATTGATATAATAATATTCCCAAAGACCATCCATTTGACCCTCTGCAAACTTGCCCTTGCTCTGAAGCTTGCCATTTGCGTAGTTGTAAACCCAATCGCCATGCTGAACATCATCCTTAAACTCACCTTGCATTTCAATTATCCCGCTTTCCTTATACCATATCCATAACCCAATTTTTTTGCCCATCGTGTAACTGCCGCTCGCATTGAGCTGTCCATTGGTGTAATAATCTTCAAGTTTTCCATCCAAAATTCCATTGGTATAATTGGCCTTTTGTTTGACTTTTTGATTCGGGAAATACTCAACAAATGTTCCCTCACGCTTATCGTCTTTGTACATGCATTGCTCACGTGTGAAGCCGCTTGAATAATAAGAAACAACTTCTCCATTGCGCAAACCTCTATCGTAGGTCACTTTTTTCTTTGGCTTACCACTCTCAAAATACTCCATCACAATACCTCTACCATTCACGATCTCGCACGTGCCAGGAGCTGAACATTGTTTCCAAGTACGTATGATTGAATCCTCATGCCTTTCAATCATCATCGTATCTCCTTTAGGAAAAAAATAGGTCCATGCACCAATTTTTGAACCCATCTTATACTGGCCGATTTCCAATAGTACTGAGTCAACAGAAAATGTTTTTTGAATGCTATCCTGAACATCATTCTTGAAGTATCCCTCCACCATGATGCGGCCGTTTTTATGATAACGAAATACAGGCCCATGCATTTTTCCACGTTTATACATGGTAGCTTCTTCCAATTGGCCATCAGCGGAATAATATTTCCATTGGCCATCTTCCAATCCATAGAGATAGGTGCCTTCGCTTCTCAATTTACCGTTGGGATGGTAATCCTTAAAATTCTGTTTCTGTGCTAAGATCGAAGTAGCAAAGCAAAGGGCCATCATGAAAACAAATACTCTCATAGTGACAAAATTAGCAGTTCATGCAGGTTGATGTAATGATTGCACACGAGGTTTATGAACACCACTTTAAACAGTGCGAACCATGCAGCGTGTCAACGCAAAAAATCGCTCACTATTTTAACATTCACACGAACAATTTTCGATTTCCAATTCAAACTTCAATCCATAGTTGATCACAAACTACATTATAACAATTTCGGATGAAAAGTAATGCTCTAAAAGGGATCAATTATCAATTATGTATTACCTTGCCGTGGTTCAATTTTATTCAATGAAACAATTCTTTTACTTCTTGTTTATTGCCGGAGCTGCTTGTTTCGGTCTCTCTACTGTTGATTCCTGGCCATCTTCAGGCGCTAATGAAGAAGGCTATGGCATTAATCCCAGCAGCAGAAAATATTTCGAATATCAACGGAATCATGACCCTATTTCCGGAGAGTACCAGGCCGGAATGCGTCAAGCCGCAATTCGCTATTGTTCACGTTTACCTTTCTCTCAAGATCGCGATTTGAACTGGACCAATCGGGGTCCCTACAACAAAGGTGGGCGCACACGAGCACTTGCCATTGATATAGCAAACCCGCAGCACATCATTTCGGGAGGCGTAACAGGTGGAGCATGGAATAGCTACAACGAAGGAACAACCTGGAGCATTGCTACTGCACCAGAACAAATACACAGTGTAAGTTGTATCGTTCAGGATACCCGTCCAGGACACCAAAACACATGGTATCATGGAACCGGTGAAGAGTTTTACGGTGTGGTGAGCGGCACTTCATTTACATCTCTATTCAGTGGCAATGGTATCTTCAAGAGTACCGATAACGGCACCTCATGGCAGCCCTTGGCGTCTACCGTGAGCAATTCTCCACAAAGCATCCTGCAAGTAGGAAGTTATGATTTCATTTGGAATATGGTCGTGGATCATACCAACACCGTAGAAGATGAAATTTATGCAGCCGTTTATAGTGGAATAATTCGCAGTGTAGATGGTGGTGACACCTGGACACAGGTATTGGGTTTTGGTTCTACAGGACAAGAATTCAGCGACATCATGATCACACCATCTGGTGTATTGTACGCTTGTTTAAGTTTTGCGAATGGCGCCAACCCCGGTGGTTATTATCGCAGCACAGATGGCATTAACTGGACTGAAATCTCACCTGAAGCAATCTATTCGCAGCGTCGAACGGTGATGACTTATAATCCACAAAACGAAAACGAAGTCTATTTTCTTTCCGAAATTATTGGTACAACATTGAGCACTGTTGGACACACCTTTTTCAAATACACGTACACCAGCGGCGATGGATCCGGCAATGGTGGCCAATGGGACGATAGAAGTGAGAACTTGCCCAATGACCCATGTGAATTATTTATCGGAGTAGATTTTGATTTTGGAACTTGGCGCTCGCAATTCTCATATGACCTATGTATCGCACATCATCCAACGCAAGCCAATACCATTTTCATCGGCGGTATAAATATTCATCGCAGCACATCAGCTTTTGCTAACGATGACAGTCAATGGATCGGTGGTTACCGTTGCAATACCGAAAATCCCATTGACTACAGTTGGCCCAATCACCACAGCGACCAACAGCTCATGGTATTTCACCCTACCAATCCTTCTATCATGTATAGTGCAAATGACGGCGGGGTCTATCGCACCGTGGATGCAAGTGCAAGCACCGTGGTTTGGGAATCACTTAATAACGGCTACATCAATACACAATTCTATACCGTTGCATTGGAACAAGGTCATGCCACTTCCGACTTCGTTATGGGTGGTATGCAAGACAATGGAACGTGGATTACAAACAACACCGATGCGAATCAATGGTGGAAAGAGGTACATGCTGATGATGGTTCTTTTTGCGCCATTCCACAAGGTAGAAACTGGGTCTTAACCAGTAGTCAGGGTGGACGCATATATAAAAAAACCATTGACAACAACGGACAACTTACAGGCACACGTCGAATTGATCCAGACAACGGACCTGCGCAATTGTTCATCAACCCATTTATTTTAGATCCATTCTCGCACAACGATTTGTACATAGCTGGCAATCGAACGATATGGTGGTTACCAAATATCAATGACATTGAGGTCAATGGTGACTATTATACTGAACTCGATCCTGATCTATGGGATAATATCGGCGAAAGTTTGATCCCAACGAGCGCAGGAAGTATAACGGCACTCGATAAAGGGATTTCAGATAATTCCGTAATCTTTTACGCTTCGGCGCAAGGTAGAGCGTGGCGTTTGGATAGTGTATTCACCAACCCTACAAAGACTGAAATCACAGGTGATGACTTTCCCACTGGTGCATATGCTTCGTCCATTTGCCTAAACGATTTTAATATTGATGAAAGCCTGATCAGTTTTAGCAACTACAACGTCCCGAGTATATTTCACACAATGGACGGCGGCGCCTCATGGGTCAACGTAAGTGGCAATTTAGAGGAAAACGAAAACGGGTCAGGTGCTGGTCCAGCCGTCTATTGGGTACACATTTATTCATCGGAAACACCCGTTTATTTCGCCGGTACAAGCGCTGGACTTTATAGCACTTCACAATTGGATGGCGTAAATACCATTTGGACTATGGAAGGAGCTTCTACTATTGGTAATGCCATCATCAACATGATTGACTCACGTCCTTACGATGGAAAAATTGTAGTTGGTACGCACGGCCGTGGAGTGTACACCTCTACTCTTCCCGCCGTTGAAGCTGCTTCAATCAGCAATATCACCGTTCCAAACGCTCATGTGGATGTCTTTCCAAATCCTTCAGCACGAGTATTCAATTTCAAGATTCCAAATGCGCATGAGGGAAAAGCGTTGCTGAAAATTTACAACTCCAATGGAAAACTCATCCATCAACAAGAGTACGGTCAAATCAAAACAGATCGCATTTCCTGGGATGCAACCGAATTACCATTCGGTTCATACCTGTATATCATCGAATACGACCAACACAAATTCACTGGCAAACTCATTCGACAATGATAAGACTTGTTAGCAGTATACTTCTGCTGTCCATTGCAATTTCCGGACAAGCAGCCATGACGCTGAATATCGTTTCTGCCCCGCAACTCACGCCGCTGTGGGATACGCTATATGTTGCTGGAAACTTCAACAACTGGAATGAGCATGATGCAAATTACATGTGCACACCAACAGGAAACGGATGGACAGTCCAAATTTCCGGACCCGAAAACATGAGCCTTGAATTTAAGTTTACAAGAGGCACTTGGTCTCGTGTGGAAGGTGATGCGAATGGAGGCTATATCGGCAACCGCACTGCAACATTAGTCAACACGAGTAATTTGGAAGTTCAGATTGCCGGATGGGAAGATCTTGCCGGCAACCACACAATAACCTCAGAAGTGCGAGTGTTAGATAGCAACTATTTGATCCCACAACTCAATCGTCAACGACGCATTTGGATTCGTTTACCAGAAGGTTATTCCGAAAACAATGAAGGTTATCCAGTGATCTATGCTATGGATGGCCAAAACTGTTTGGACCAGGCTTCATCCTTTGCTGGAGAATGGGAGCTTGATGAATCGCTCGATGAATTTAGCTCCGAGGTTTGCAGCAACGCAATTGTTATTGCTATCGATAATGGTGGCAGTCTGCGTATTGATGAGTACTCACCCTGGCTCAACACAACTTATGATGAAGGCGGTGAAGGAGATGCATTTGCATCATTTCTGGCCGAAAATCTGAAGCCCGCCATTGACGCCGAATTCAATACCTTATCGGATCCCGCGAATACCATGATTATAGGTTCTTCACTGGGCGCACTCATTGCCACCTATACCATTTGTAAATACCCTGCTGTATTTGGCAAGGCAGGTCTCTTCAGTCCTGCGTATTGGTTCAATCCAGAAATTTTCACCTATGCGGATAGCCATCCACTACTACCACAATCGAAATTATACTTTGTAGCAGGCACCACCGAAAGTGATGATATGGTACCTGATATGCAATCAATGCAAACTACAGTGTTAGGAGCGTCCGCAAATCCACCTCAAACTTTCCTGATAACACATGCCGATGGCGCCCACAGTGAGTGGTATTGGCGAAGAGAGTTTCCAGATGCATATTCCTGGTTGTCAGGCTGTGAAGATGTATATACCTCTAATATCCTATCGGAAAATGAGTTCGTTGTGTTTCCCAATCCTTTCGTAGATAGTTTGGAACTCTCCACCATCAGAAAGGAAATTCTTCATATTATCATTTCCGACATTACTGGAAAGGTTTGTTTGGAAACTACCATGCAAGGTCAATCCCGCTTAAATTTGCCATTGCTTTCGGCAGGCACTTATGTGCTCAGAATATCCCAGGCCGATGGAACTATCCTATTTCAAGAATCTATCATCAAAAAATGAGTGAAACTACCGCAATCAATGCTTCAAACGCTCCAAAACCCGTAGGTGCGTACCCACATGCCCGACGCGTTGGCAATCTGCTTTTTCTTTCTGGTGTTGGGCCAAGGATAGCTGGAAGCGACGCCACCGACAGCGGCGTACCTGGACTTCGATTGGATAAAAACGGTAATTTTATAGAATTCGACTTCGAAGCTCAATGCCGTAATGTATTTGACAACGTCAGGGCAATCCTGGAGTCCAGTGGAAGTAAGTGGGATAACTTGGTGGATGTCACCGTATTCCTGATAGACATGA